>NZ_RZPF01000250.1:0-8032 GCF_004022735.1 Mesorhizobium sp. M7A.F.Ca.AU.001.01.1.1 | reverse complement strand
TTGGCCAGCAGCGCCTTGTTGGCGGTGACGACGTGACGGCCGGCTTCGAGTGCCGTCTTCACCGATGAGCGCGCCGGGCCCTCGTCGCCGCCGATCAGTTCGACGAACACGTCGATTTCTGCGGTCTGGGCCATCTTGACCGGATCGTCGAACCACTTTGCAGAGCTCAAATCGACGCCCCGATCGCGCTTGTGGTCGCGCGCCGAGACGGCGGTGACGATCACGTCACGGCCGCACTGGCGGGTCAGTTCCACCGCTTTGTCGCGCAGCACGCGCGCCACCGATGCACCGACCGTGCCGAGGCCGGCAATTCCAACACGCAATGCTTCAGCCATGTCCGGCGACGTCCCTCAAAGTCAGATCGAATTTGCGTGCGGCAAGCTTACCGGTGAGCGGAGAGCGGCACGACATTGTTGGGCTGCTTGGCGCTGGTCGACAGGAAGCGCTTGATGTTGCGCGCCGCCTGCCGGATCCTGTGCTCGTTCTCGACCAGAGCAACGCGCACGAATTCGTCGCCATGCTCGCCGAAGCCGACACCGGGCGCCACGGCCACGTCGGCATGTTCGATGAGCAGCTTGGAGAATTCGAGCGAGCCGAGATGCTTGAACGGCTCCGGGATCGGCGCCCAGGCGAACATCGATGCCGCCGGTGCCGGAATGGTCCAGCCGGCGCGGCCGAAGGCGTCGACCATCACGTCGCGGCGCTTGTGGTAGATGTCGCGTACCTCGGCGATGTCGGCGCCGTCGCCGTTGAGCGCGTGTGCCGCCGCCACCTGGATCGGCGTGAAGGCGCCGTAATCGAGGTAGGACTTCACCCGCGTCAGCGCCGAGATCAGCCGCTCGTTGCCGACGGCAAAGCCCATGCGCCAACCGGGCATGGAGAAGGTCTTCGACATGGAGGTGAATTCGACGCAAACGTCGATCGCGCCAGGCACCTGCAGCACCGAAGGCGGCGGATTGCCGTCGAAATAGATCTCCGAATAGGCAAGGTCGGACAGGATGATGATGTCGTTCTTCTTGGCGAAGGCGACCACATCCTTGTAGAAATCGAGCGAGGCGACCAGCGCTGTCGGGTTCGACGGATAGTTGAGGATCAGCGCCAGCGGCTTCGGGATCGAATGCTTGACACCGCGCTCGAGCGCCGGAATGAAACCGTCGTCCGGCTCCACCTGCAGCGAGCGGATGACGCCGCCCGACATGATAAAGCCGAAGGCATGGATCGGATAGGTCGGGTTCGGGCACAGGATCACGTCGCCGGGCGCGGTGATCGCCTGCGCCATGTTGGCGAAGCCTTCCTTCGAACCGAGCGTGGCCACCACTTGCGTGTCGGGGTTGAGCTTCACGCCGAAGCGCCTGCCATAGTAGGCGGCCTGGGCGCGGCGCAGGCCCGGAATGCCGCGCGACGAGGAATAGCGATGCGTGCGCGGGTCGCGCACGACCTCGCACAATTTGTCGACGATAGCCTTGGGCGTCGGCAGGTCCGGATTGCCCATGCCGAGGTCGATGATGTCGGCGCCACGCGATCGGGCGCTGGCCTTGAGCCGGTTGACCTGCTCGAACACGTAAGGCGGAAGCCGGCGAACCTTGTGAAATTCTTCCATGGCAGTTCCAGACAGCGAAGGGGTGTTGGGCGCGCGCTATATACTTATTTGCAGGTAGGGTCGAGGGCGGGGTCGCATTTGGCTTCGATCTGCTTCAGCGTTTCGTCGCCATGCTTCTTGGCCAGATCCGTCAGCGCCGCCTGGTTGACGACCTTGGGGCCGCCGCCCTTTGCCGCCTGCGCATTCTCATCCGCCTTCAATTGCGCGAGCTTGGCGTTCTTCTCGGCTTCGGTGAACTGCGGCGCCGCCACTTGCGGCTTGATGTTCAGGTTCGGGAAGGTGCCGGTATCCTTCGGTCCCGCACCCACAGCGACAGGCGTCGGGCCATTCGTGTTGGTGCTCGAGCACCCGGCAATGCCGATGAGGACGATCGCCGCGCCGATGCGGCAAAAACGTCCGGCACCGAAAAAAACAGTCTCGCCAATATTAATCGTCATATTGTTTCCTTGGCAGCCGAGGTAGAGCGAGATTGGCCCGGTCGGATGTCCCATGTTAATATGTCAAGAAAAGGCCTCGGGAGGAACCCCGCCAACCATGTCCAAAACACCCGATTCGGGCAAAGCGGAAGATGACCAGCCTTCGACCGTCGAGCAATATCTGGTGAAGGACCCGGAACGCTTCGCCCTGAACATGGCGCGCATGATCGAGCAGGCCGGCAAGGCCGCTTCCGCCTGGGCCGAGCCGCGTGAAAAAGGCGACGTGCGCGACCATGTGGCCGAGCCCGTCGTCGATATGGTGAAGACCTTTTCCAAGCTCAGCGAATACTGGCTTGCCGATCCGCAGCGCGCGCTGGAAGCGCAGACGCGGCTGTTCTCCGGCTATATGACGGTCTGGGCCAACGCCATTCAGCGCACCAGCAACGCCGCGCAAGACACCGAAGACGCGGTCAAGCCGGAGCGCGGCGACAAGCGCTTCCTCGACCCGGAATGGGGCCGCAACGCCTTCTTCGATTTCCTCAAGCAGGCCTATCTCGTCACCTCGCGCTGGGCGGCCGATCTGGTCGAGCACGCCGAAGGTCTTGACGAGCACACCCGCCACAAGGCCGGCTTTTACGTCAAGCAGGTGTCCAACGCCATCTCGCCGTCGAATTTCATCCTGACCAATCCGGAACTGTTCCGCGAAACCGTCGCCTCGAACGGCGAAAACCTGGTGCGCGGCATGAAGATGCTGGCCGAGGACATCGCCGCCGGCAAGGGCGACCTGAAGCTGCGGCAGGCCGACTACTCGCCCTTCGAGATCGGCAGGAACATCGCCACCACTCCCGGCAAGGTGGTCGGCCGCAGCGACGTCGCCGAAATCATCCAGTACGAACCGGCGACCGAGACGGTGCTCAAGCGGCCCCTGCTGATCTGCCCGCCATGGATCAATAAATTCTACATCCTCGATCTGAACCCGCAGAAATCCTTCATTCGCTGGGCGGTTGAACAGGGCCACACCGTGTTCGTCATCTCCTGGGTCAATCCGGACGAGCGCCACGGCACCAAGAGCTGGGAAGCCTATATCCGCGAGGGTCTGCAATACGGCCTCGACACGGTCGAGAAGGCCACCGGCGAACGCGACGTCAACGCGATCGGCTATTGCGTCGGCGGCACGCTCCTGGCGGCGGCACTGGCGCTGATGGCGCAAGAGGGCGACGACCGCATCAAGTCGGCGACCTTCTTCACCACGCAGGTCGACTTCACCTATGCCGGCGACCTGAAGGTGTTCGTCGACGAAGAACAGGTCGCGGCAGTGGAAAAGTCGATGAGCGAAAAGGGTTATCTCGACGGCACCAAGATGGCGACCGCCTTCAACATGCTGCGCTCAGGCGACCTGATCTGGCCCTATGTCGTCAACAACTACATGCGCGGCAAGGATCCCCTGCCCTTCGACCTGCTCTACTGGAATGCCGATTCCACCCGCATGGCCGCAGCCAACCACTCTTTCTACCTGCGCAACTGCTATCTCGAGAACAACCTTTCGCAAGGCACGATGGAACTGGCGGGCCGCACGGTCTCGCTCGGCGACATCACCATCCCGGTCTACAACCTCGCCTCCAAGGAAGATCACATCGCGCCGGCGCTTTCGGTGTTCCTCGGCTCGAAATATTTCGGCGGCACGGTCGAGTATGTGATGGCGGGGTCGGGCCATATCGCCGGTGTCGTCAATCCGCCGGCATCCAACAAATACCAGTATTGGACCGGGGCTACGCCGACGGGCGACTTCAGCCAGTGGATAGCCAATGCCACCGACCATCCAGGATCCTGGTGGCCGCACTGGCAAGGCTGGATAGAGGCCAAGGACAACACCCGCGTGCCTGCCCGCAAACCGGGCAAGCATATGAAAACTTTGGGTGATGCTCCGGGCACCTATGTGAAGGTCCGTGTGTAACGGACTGTAATGTGTGGTGAGTTGACGGGCCGCCAAAAGCGGGCGAAATGGTGTCGTCAACCATCAAGCGGCCGTAATTCGGCAATCACTGCAAAAATACTTCCAGGCTTGCGGATTTGACACAGGTCTCGTTTCCGGATCGGAGACAAAGGTCACCTTGGCAGCGACGCATGCATGCCGCGCCAAGATATGCCGACCGGACATCGAGGGGGAATTTGACTTTGAAATCAGCAGGATGGAGCCTCGCAAAGGGAGAACGCCGCGCCATTGTGGCAGCGCTCTGCTCCTTGCTTCTGGCCTCCTGCACTTCGGCTGGCGACCCGGCAATGTCGGTCGGAATGCCCGGCTACAATGCCACCGCATCGGACGTAAACGCGGCCTCCAGCGGCAAGGCGATCGCCGCCTCCGATTCGTCTGATGTCACGACGGAGCAGACGACCGTGATGACGGCAAGCGACACGGCGCTGCCTGAAAAGGTCGCCTATGTGCCTGTGTCCAAACCGGGAGCTGCCTTTCCGCTGACCATGCCGGCGGGCGCCGAAACCATCGTTGGAAACACGCCGCAGTCGCTGACGCAGCAGGCACAGACCGCGCAGCAGACCGATGCGGTAGCCCAGCAGATTGCCGCGGCCGACGGCGACGTGGCGGCGCCGAAGCCCGCTGCCGCTCCGGCCATGAACAACCCGGTCTATGTGACGGCTGGCGAGATGCCGCAGGCCGAAGCACCAAAGAAGAAAGGCTTCCTCGCCTCGATGTTTGGCGCAACGCCAGCCTCGGCGACACCAGCCCCCCTCATCAGCAACGCCCGGACGGGCGAGCAGCCCCCGGCGCAGGCAAAAGCGACGCCAGCAGCGGCAAAACCGATCATCACGCTTGCCTCGGCCGATTCCACGGCCAAGCCGGTACAACTGGCTTCGCTCGGTGGCGATAGCGGTCACATCACCGGCAGCGATGCCCTGCCCGGCGTGCGCCAGACGGCCCTGTTCGAGATCAAGCGCAAGTCGGGCCTCGATGACGAAAGCGACGTCGACCTCAACGAGGATGAGGGGCCAGTGGGCGGCTCCTATCAGGTTGCGTCCGCCGCCGGCATGGCCCGGCTGGCGCCCAACGGGCTGCTCAAGCAGAACGAAAGCGTCGATGTGGCCTGCCTGAAGCCGTCGCTGGTGCGCGTGCTGAAGACGATCGAAGGCCACTACGGCCGCAAGATGACGGTGACGTCAGGCTATCGCGACCCGGCCCGCAACCGGCGCGCCAACGGCGCCAAGAATTCGCTGCACATGTATTGCGCCGCCGCCGACATCCAGGTTCCCGGCGTTTCGAAATGGGAACTGGCGAGCTACATCAGAAGCATGCCCGGTCGCGGCGGTGTCGGCACATACTGCCACACAGAATCGGTTCACGTCGACGTCGGTCCCGAGCGCGACTGGAACTGGCGCTGCCGCCGGCGCAGCGGCGGTGACGGCTAGCAGCGCTATTTGACGGCCTACGCCTGTCAGCCGCCAAGGCCGTTCCGGCAATATCGTTCCAGCCTCCTGAACATTCGAGATAGGCTGAAGCGTCCCCAACTTCGTCATCCTCGGGTCTTCGCGACGGAGCGCTCCTTGCTCCGCCCGTGGATGACGAAACGATGGGTGTCGCCGCTAATCGTCAAGCCTGCCAGCCCTCGGCAAACCGTTGATTTGGCAGGCCTGGAAAAAAGTTGTCCAAGGTGGCACCTGACGGGTTGCCGGTTGCGCACAACGCCAGTATAAGCCGCTTCGTCTGAGCGCGCCCATCGTCTAGCGGTTAGGACACCGCCCTTTCACGGCGGTAACAGGGGTTCGATTCCCCTTGGGCGTACCAGAAAAATTTGCGTTTGGCGCAAACCTCCCTCCCAATGTCGGCAATTTCGCTTGGCTCTCTGCTGCTCTCTTCAACTGACGCGCAGTCTTCCGCGATCACACCATAGGCCAACGCGGCCACACGGGTCATAATCCTGCTACAAAGTGGTCGATTCCTAAGGGATGTAGCCGCTCCAAGAGCCCGCCGCAGGTCGCCCCCGTGGCGGGCTTTTTATTGCACGGTCGAGTTGGGCTTTCACGGCATTGCGACAACGGGGCGAAGCCCCGAGTGGCAAGTCCGTATTTATTTGCCTAGTTTGCGTGCGGGAGCCTACATGAGAACGGGTCGCGCGCCGCTCAAGACGACCCTCTTCAGCGCTTCAACCGGCATCCGACAGTGCAAAGTCAAAAGCCTGTTATGATCCACGGATTGGAGTCGTATCCGAGACGCGGCTCTGCCTTTGCCCCGCTATCTTCCGATTTGGCGGTTCCGGTGAAACCGCAGTCCAGATTTGCAACGGGCTTCTTGGTCGACGGTTTCGTGGAACACAAGGCGGCAGCGTCACTGACCGCCGCCTTCTTTTCCTTGGCAACAGCGACACCGGTCGCAGCGAAAACAACAGCCGCGCACAATACAGCCACTCTCATTGGAACCCCCACATTGCACCCGACAGATGGTCGAACATGACGTAACGTAATCTTAATATTAGCACTAACGAATATATTAGCTAGCCCCGTGCCATAAAAAGCAGGCCGAGTGCCAAGCTTGCGCCACGACCGCCAAACCGGTGCATTGGCAGAGCCCCGGCGCGCGAGGCTATCAGGCCACAGCCTAGCCGCTGCCAAGCAGCGGCACGGTAACGGTTGTCGCGTAGTTGATCGGGAAGGAACTGAAGTAGGGGAAGTCGATGACGAAGGCATAGGCGGCGGTCAGATGCGCCATGCGGAAGCCGCCGCTCACCGGGTCGATGGCGATCGTGACGTTCACGTCCTTGAACCCCAAGGCCTGCAATTTCTGCGTGGCGATCGATTGAATGTCGGCCTGGGTCAGCGTGTTCTTAAGCTGCAGCGAGCGCGCTGACGTCTCCAGCGTATAGCGAACACTGGAGACCGAGTGCATCGACCAGCCAAAGGCGAATATTCCGAACAGCAGCATGACAAGGAAGGGGGCGATCAGCGCGAACTCCAGCCCGGCCCCGCCCGATCGATCCCGCCGCAACGCGCTTACCCTAGCGGACACGGATCACCTCCTGGTGACCGATGACGGTGGGAGCGGCAAAGGCGCCGAAGGCAATTGGCGGCACCCAGGTGCCCGATGCCTGTATCTGGACATAGATCGACGGCACCTTGGGCCCACTGCACATGGTGGAAGCGTCGACCACGGTCGTCCCGCACATACGGATGTGGCTTAGCGTGACCTGGCCGTCTTCCGGCCGATTTTCCCAGCTCGCAATGGCAAGGGCCTGGGTCGCCGCATCATCGGTCGATCCGCTCATGACCAGGTTCGCGGCCGTCTTCACACCGGCGCGCATCGACAGTGAACTCGTTATGTAGGACCAGCCGTCCAGAATACCAAGCAGCACCAGGCACAGAATGGGCAGCACCATCGCGAACTCGACCGCCGCAACGCCCGAATCATCGCCGAGGATCGGCATCGACCGGCGCCCCACGGAGCTACTCGGACAGTGCCACGGACCGCGCGGCTGGAATGTTGGGCACTCCGAGGCTCGAGCAATCCTGATTGATGGTTGAATTACCGGACCATTGAATCGTATTTGCGACGACCCTGGTGCAGCCGCCATTGCCCGAGAAGTTGCCAAGATAGCTCACTTGCTGCTTGGGGAAATAGATGGCCCCGGTCAAAAGCGAGTCCGCTGTGCCGTTGAATGTGCTGGATGCACTCATGCCGGTCCTGTCGCCGTAGAACAGAACGCCTGAGTAGGTGCCCGAAGTCGCCGCGCTGAGCTTCACGGACGCATTGCCATTCATGCTGACGGTCGAGCTGCCGGACATGAAGATGGTCACCCCGGCGCCGGTGATGGCCGCGTTGGCGTTTATCTTGAGATTGCCCTGGACGACATAAACGCCGGGCGAAAGCGTGACGTTGCCCTTCAGGTTCATGCCGCTGCAATAGGTGCCTGGACCGAGCGTCGCCTTGTTGTCGTTCAGGCAGGGGGTCGCGGCCACCGGGGCCGGCAGGTCGACAAAGGGATCGCCGGCGGGCAGTGCCTGGGTGATCGGG
>NZ_RZPF01000249.1:0-8045 GCF_004022735.1 Mesorhizobium sp. M7A.F.Ca.AU.001.01.1.1 | reverse complement strand
CTTCTGCTTGGCAGCTTTTTCGGCATCAAGAGCCGCCATCTTGCGGCCGGCGGGCGAATCGATGCGGCCCATGCGTGCCGTCTCGGTGACCGAGCCGTCATTGTTGAGCGACGGCGGATCGATCGGTACGCGTTCGCCGCGTGCGCGGCGCTTGGACCAGTCGGAGACGATGCTGGCTTCCTTGATACCGGCGATGGTCGGCTTGGGCGCCGGCACGCTGGCCTTGACCGCGCCGCTGAACGCCGCGTCATAGGTGCTCATGTAGGAATTGTAGGCGCTCTTCAGCGAATCAGGCTGCGTCGTCGCCGGGCAGGCGCCAGTCGGATCGAATGTCTGACCGTCGGCGGCTACCTGGTTGAAGACATAACGCTTCTCGCAGACATCGACCTTCGGCGGCACCTTGGTGATCTCGAAATTGTCGTAGCCGACCTTGAGCATCTTCCAGAAGTCGTAATTCGGGTCGTTGCGGTAGCGCGCCATGTTGGCGGCGGTCATGCGGAACGGAAACGCCTGGATCTGGAACTCGGTCTGGCCGCCCTGGAAAGCATCGCGGCCGAAGGCATAGATCTGCTCGATCTGCGCATCGGTCATCGAATAGCAGCCCGACGACGAACAGGCGCCGTGCACCATCAAATTGGAGCCGGTGCGGCCGTTGGCGCGGTCATAGGCGTTGGGATAGCCGATGTTGAAGGACAGATGGTAGTTCGAGCGCGGATTCATCTGCGCCGGGCGCACCGTGTAGAAGCCTTCCGGCGCCTGGCGGTCGCCTTCGGTGTATTTCGGCCCGAGCTTGCCCGACCATTTGCAGATGTCGTAGCTGGCGACCATGTCATAGCGGCCGTTGGTCTTGGCCTTCCAGATCTCGAGCTTGCCTTCTTCCTTGAAGATGCGGGCCATCACCGACGAGGTGCGGACCATGCCCTTGGCCCTCATGTCGGCGAGGATCTTGTCGGGCAGCGGCTTGTTGGCCTCCGGGGCAAAATCCTTCATCGACGAATTGTTGCAGCCGGCAACGCCGAGGGCAGCGATCAGGATTCCGGTGCGGGCAAGCTTGACAAACATGGCTACGGATATCGTCTTTTCTCTGGCGCCAGGACGTTTCCTGCCCCGGCTGCTACACTGCGCATCGACGGACCCTAAGCCCGTTAACCCTAATAAATTCCTTACCGCAAGTGCCGACGCATCCCCCTGCGGCAGTCTCATTGAGCCGAATGCAGCGGCATTTTTGTGGCAAAAATGCTCCGCTCCGCCACATTGTTGCGGCCAAGGGTGCCTGTGGTCAGAGACTGCGGCCCATGGCCAGGTATTTTTCGCGGCGCTGTTCGCGGAAATCGGTGTTGGCGCCGGCGAAGTCCTTCATCGTCCTGGCGATGAGGTCTCCGGTCGCGGCGATCACGGTTTCGGCGCCGCGATGCGCACCGCCGAGCGGCTCGGGGATGATGGCGTCGATGATCTTCAGTTCCAGAAGATCCTGCGCGGTGATCTTCATGTTGGTCGCCGCGTCCTTCGATCGTGTCGTGTCGCGCCACAGGATCGAGGCGGCACCTTCCGGCGAAATCACCGAATAGATGGCGTGTTCGAGCATGTAGACGCGGTTGGCGGTGGCGATGGCAATGGCGCCGCCCGAACCGCCTTCGCCGATGACCACCGAGATCGACGGTACTTTCAGGCCGAGACAGGTCGAGGTTGAACGGGCGATAGCCTCCGCCTGGCCGCGCTCCTCGGCGTTGACTCCGGGATAGGCGCCGGCCGTGTCGACCAGCGTCAGGAGCGGGATCTTGAAGCGGTCGGCCAGTTCCATCAGCCGTACCGCCTTGCGGTAGCCCTCCGGCCGAACCGAGCCGAAATTGTGCTTCAGGCGGCTGGCTGTGTCGGAACCTTTTTCCTGGCCGATGATGGCAATGGGTTCGCCGCGGAAACGGGCGAAACCGCCGACGATCGCCTGGTCCTCACCGAAATTGCGGTCGCCGGCCAGCGGCGTGAAATCGGTGAACAGGCCCTTGATGTAGTCGACGCAATGCGGCCTGTCGGGATGGCGCGCCACCTGCACCTTCTGCCAAGGCGTCAGCGCCTTGTAGGCATCGCGCAATGCGTCGCGGGAGCGCTTCTCGAGACGGTTGATCTCGTCGCCGACATCGACCGCCTCGCCATTCTCGGCAAGCTTCTTCAGCTCGAGGATCTTGCCCTCGAGGTCCTGCACCGGCTTTTCGAAATCGAGGTAATTATACATGCGTGAGCGGACCGATACGTCGGAAGGCAGTGGCTGACGGAACCCTTGAATCCAAGGCTCCGGGCGGTGAAATGTCGTCCTCACATAGCGATATGAGGCCTAGTCGGCAAGCGGATGATGATCGTTGACCAGCCGCACCAGCCGCTCTTCCAGCACATGGGTGTAAATCTGTGTCGTCGATATGTCGGCATGGCCAAGCAATTGCTGCACGGCCCGCAGATCGGCGCCGTTCTGCAGGAGATGGCTGGCGAAAGCATGGCGCAGCACGTGCGGCGAGATCTTCGCCGAGGCAATGCCGGCCCTTGCCGCCAGCCCTTTCAGGTCACGCGCGAAGACCTGGCGCGAGAGATAGCCGCTGTCCGAGGCGGCCGGAAACAGGAACGGACTGTCGGCCAAGGCTGGCACCTTGGCGCGGGCGGCAAGCCAGGTCTTCATCGCCGCGCGTGCCTTGGCGGAGAGCGGCACCATGCGCTCCTTGTCGCCCTTGCCGCGCACCATGAAGAAGCGGTCGTCGCGTTGCGCCACCGTCACCGGCAAGCCGACCAGCTCGGAAACGCGCAGGCCGGTGGCGTAAAGCACCTCGACCAGCGCATGCAGGCGCAGTGATGCCAGGCTGTCCCCATCGCCCGACGAGACATCGCCGGCTTCAATTGCTGCACGGTCGATCAGCCGGCCGGTGTCGGCCTCGCTCATCGTCTTGGGCAGCGGGCGGCCCTTTTTCGGGCTGTCCAGCGTGCCGGTCGGGTCATCGCCGCGCAGGCCTTCGGCGTAGAGGAATTTGAAGAACTGGCGGATCGCCGACAGTTTGCGCGCCTGCGACGTGGCGGCAAAGCCGCGGGCGGCAATGTCGTCGAGATAGGCGCGGATATCGGCGGCGGCGGCACCGGCCAGCCCGCCATCGATCGCGCCGGAAGCGTCCTCGAGGTCGCGGCGGTAGGAGGAAAGCGTGTTTTCTGCCGCGCCCCGCTCGGCGCTCATCATTTCCAGAAAGGCTTCGATGCGGGCGGCGCTGTTCATTCAGCCTGTCTTGTCATTCAGCTTTTCTTGGGATTGAGCTTTTCCGGAGGGATGCGCACGCTCATTTCCCCCTTCTTTGGCTCGACGAACATCACCAGTGCGAACATCGTACCATAGGCAATGCCAGCCAGAATCGCCGTTACCACGACAAAGCGAAACAGTGTCGGCATCAATTTTCGCCCGTCTTCTTGTTCTGCGTTTCCAAACCCTGTCCCCTTATGGGACGCCAATCCGGCCAATTCAAGGAAGAAGCTGGGGCCTGTTAGCAACTTCTGATGCAGACCCTGCCAGTCCATATCGGGTTCAAGGCACTTGCCACGCTTGACGCAAACGGGCTTTTCATGTCGATACGCCGGCAAAGAGGGCCTTCGAAACATCCGATGAACGCGCTGCCAGCAAATCCTCCAGACGAGAACCACGCCGCGTTGCTCGGCAGGCTGGGCAGCCGTTCCGTCGTCTTCGTCGGACTGATGGGCGCCGGCAAGACGGCGATCGGCCGCAAGGTGGCGACGATGCTGGCGCTGCCCTTCATAGACAGCGACCAGGAGATCGAAAGCGTCTCGCGCATGACCGTTCCGGAACTGTTCGAGCGCTACGGCGAGACCGAATTCAGGGCGCTGGAGCAGCGCGTCATCCTGCGCGTACTGGAAAACGGGCCGCAGGTGCTGTCGACCGGCGGCGGCGCCTTCATGAATGCGCAGACGCGCGAGGCGATTGCAGCGCAGGGCGTCTCGGTGTGGCTGAAGGCCGAACTCGACCTTCTGATGGATCGCGTCGCCAAGAAACAGAACCGGCCGCTCCTGAAAAGCGCCGACCCGCGCGCCGTGCTGGAGCGGCTGATGGGCGAGCGCTATCCGGTCTACGCGACATCGGACGTCACAGTGCCGACCCGCGACGACCGCAAGGAAGTCATCGCGACCGAGGTGGTGGACGCGCTGTGCCGGCATTTCGGCATTGATCAGGCGGCTGCGACGGGCGAGGTGGAACAGTGAGCATCGAGGCACCCGTTGTCGTCGAAGTCGGCCTTGGCGACCGGACCTACGACATTCTGATCGGCTCGGGGTTGTTGGCCCGCGCGGGTGCCGAGATTGCGCGCCGGCTGCCGGGCACACGCGCCGCGGTCGTCACCGACGCCAATGTCGCGGCAGCGCATCTCGGTGCGCTGAAGGCAGGCCTCGAAACGGGTGGCATCCAGACCGCCATCATCACACTGCCGGCCGGCGAGAAGACCAAGAGTTTTGCCCATCTCGAAGAGGTGGTCGACGGTGTGCTGGCTGCGAAACTGGAGCGCGGCGACATCGTCATCGCCTTCGGCGGCGGTGTTATCGGCGACCTTGCCGGCTTTGCCGCCGGCATCGTGCGGCGCGGCATGAATTTCGTGCAGATTCCGACCTCGCTGCTGGCGCAGGTCGATTCCTCGGTCGGCGGCAAGACCGGCATCAACAGCCCACGCGGCAAGAACCTTGTCGGCGTCTTCCATCAGCCGAAACTGGTGTTGGCCGACACAGGGGTGCTCGACACGCTGCCGATCCGGGAATTCCGCGCCGGCTATGCCGAGCTCGCCAAATACGGGCTCATCGACCGGCCGGAATTTTTCGCCTGGCTGGAAAAGAATTGGGTCCAGGTTTTTGCCGGCGGGCCGGAGAGGGCGCAGGCGATTGCCGAAGCCTGCCGCGCCAAGGCCGACGTGGTTGCGCGTGACGAGTTCGAGACCGGCGACAGCGCGCTGCTCAATCTCGGCCACACATTCGGCCACGCGCTGGAAGCCGCCACCCAATATGACGGAAGCCGCCTCGTCCATGGCGAAGGGGTCGCCATCGGCATGGCGCTGGCCTACCGGTTCTCGTCGCGGCTCAATCTGGCCAGCCCCGACGATGCCGCGCGCGTCGAGGCGCATCTGCGCGCCGTCGGCCTGCCCTGGCGAATAGCCGACATCCCGGGCGATCTGCCTGACGCCGAGGCGCTGCTTGCCTTTATCACCCAGGACAAGAAGGTGTCGCGCGGCGCGCTGACCTTCATCCTGACGCGCGGCGTCGGCCAGGCTTTCATTGCCAAGGATGTTCCGGCATCGGAAGTGCTGTCGTTTCTGAGGGAGAACCACCCAAAGGAAAGCGACCGGAGATGAACGAGCCCGGCTGGATCGTTGTCGCCGTCCTTGCCATCCTCATCGTGCTGCTCGTTGCCGTGCGCACGCGCCTGCTTGCCATATTCGGGTACGAGCTTTCACGCATCGAGCCGCAGCGCTCCAGCCAGGACGAATTGCGCGGCGCGGTCGACGATTTCCGCCGCGACGGCCAGGTGGTGCGCGAGGATCGCGACCGCGTCGGCGGCCTGTTCGATCTCGCCGAGCTCGAAGTCTCCGACATCATGGTCCACCGCACCAACATGCGCTCGGTCAATGCCGACAATGCGCCGGAAGCGGTGGTGCGCGAGATTTTGCAAAGCCCGCACACCCGCATGCCGCTGTGGAAAGGCTCGCTCGACAACATCGTCGGCGTGCTGCATGCAAAGGATCTGCTGCGCGCCTTGAACGAAGTCGGCAACGATTTCTCCAGGATCGACGTCATGAAGATCGCTTCGAAACCCTGGTTCGTGCCCGACACCACGACCTTGCAGGAACAGCTCAACGCCTTCCTTCGCCGCAAGGCGCATTTCGCCGTCGTCGTCGACGAATATGGCGAGGTCGAAGGGCTGGTGACGCTGGAGGACATTATCGAGGAGATCGTCGGCGAGATCGCCGACGAGCACGATGTCGACATACAGGGCGTCAAGCAGGAGGCCGACGGCTCCGTGGTCGTCGACGGTACGGTGCCGATCCGTGACCTCAACCGGGCTCTCGACTGGAACCTGCCGGATGAGGAGGCAACCACCATTGCCGGCCTCGTCATCCACGAGACGCAATCGATCCCCGAGGAGAAGCAGGCTTTTACGTTCCACGGCAAGCGCTTCATCGTCATGAAACGCGACAAGAACCGGATCGCAAGGCTGAGGATCAGGCCAGCCGGCGACGCCTGATGTGCGCCGGGAGACCGGGTGCCGTCATCCCGCGATCTGGCTCGTCGAGCGTTCGTGGATCGTCGCGCCGGTCTCGGCATCCATGGCCGCCAGGCTGACTTCATAACCCCAAAGCCTGCGGATGTGACGAAGCGTGGCGTCGCGGCTGGCATCCTCGAGAAGGATGCCGTCATTGACCTTGTGCTGCAGCCGCAAATGGCGGTCGCCGAGCAGATCGACATCCACCACCTGAATGTCCGGCCGGTTCGCGCCGAGATCATAACTGTTGGCGAGCGCGGCGCGTATCTTGGCGTAGCCGCGCTCATCGTGGATGGACGCGACCAGGCAATGCGGCTGGTCGGCAGCGTCGCCGAGCACAAAAAACCGCCATTTCCGGATCAAGGCAGGGCTGAGGTACTGGCGGATGAAGGATTCGTCGCGATGCTCGGCCCAGGCGTCCAGCAGGACCTCGCGCCAGTTGCCCTGGCCGGCCATGTCGGGGAACCAATCGCGGTCCTCGGCCGTGGGTTCGGTCGAGATGCGCTGAATGTCCTGCATCATGTCGAGGCCGAGAGCATAGGGGTTGATGCCTGAAAAACGCGGATCGTCGAAGGCCGGCTGGAAGACCACGTTGGAATGATTGCGCAGGATTTCGAGCATGGCGCCTTCGCTGATCTGGCCGCGGTCGAACAGCATGTTCATCAGCGTATAGTGCACGAAAGTGGCACAACCTTCGTTCATCACCTGTGTCTGCCGTTGCGGGTAAAAATATTGCGCGATGACACGAACGATCCTGATGATCTCGCGCTGCCAGGGCTCCAGGACTGGGCTGTTCTTTTCCAGGAAATAGAGCAGGTTTTCCTCGGGCAGATTGAGCGATTTCTTCCACTCTGGGTCCTGGCCCTTGTCGTTGGCCGCTTGCTGCGAGGCCGGCAGCGTACGCCACAAGTCGTTGTAGGAGCGCTCCTCGTATTCGAGACGCTCGCGAATTCCTTCGCGTTGCCGTTCCGACGACAACCTCGGCGGCCGGTGATAGCGAAACACGCCCTGATCCATCAGCGCGTGGGCGGAATCGAGAACAGCTTCGACGGCGGCGAGGCCGTGCCGCTCCTCGCAGCGGACTATGTAGCCCTTGGCGAAGTCCAGGTAGCTGAGGATCGCACCCGCATCCGTCCACTGTTTGAACAGCTGATTGTTCTTGAAGAAATGATTGTGCCCGAGCGCTGCGTGGGCCGTCACCAGGGCCTGCAGGGCCATGGTGTTTTCCTCCATCAGATAGACGATGCAGGGATTGGAATTGATGACCAGTTCATAGGCAAGCCCCCGCCCGCCCTTGCGATAGAGCAAATCCTGGTGGAGGAAATGTTTGCCGAAAGACCAGTGACGGTACATCAATGGCATGCCGATGGACGAATAGGCGTCGAGCATCTGCTGCGACGAGATGATCTCCATCTGAACGGGATAGGTGTCCAGATGAAGCTCTTCGACCGCGAGTGCCTCGATAGCGTCATAGGCCCGCGACAATGTTTTGAAATCCCAGTCGGACCCTGAAAAAAGCAGGCTGGATTTGCTCGCTTGTCTGGCCATCGGGAACCCTCATGCCCTCTTGAGGGCGGCCGGTTGCCTGCCGAAGAGCTGGCGAAAAACCGGATAGATATCGGCGGGTGTGGCGATGCGGCTCATCTGGAAGTTCGGCCATTTCTGGTCGATGGAGTTGTAGGCACGCCAGAGCGATGTCCCGTTTTCTGTCGAGCCGAAAATATGAGCTTCACGCTCGTCGATGATCTCGACATAGGCAAAATAC
>NZ_RZPF01000248.1:0-8052 GCF_004022735.1 Mesorhizobium sp. M7A.F.Ca.AU.001.01.1.1 | reverse complement strand
GCCACCTTCAGGGTACCGAGGGGTGCAGCCGGATCGATGGAGGGATCGATGGCCGCAAGAGCCTCCGCAGCACGGCGCTCCTGTTCGCGCCGGGCGACGAAGATGGCGCCGCGCGTCAGCGGATGGCCTAGGAACATGTTCTGGGCGACGCTAAGGCGTGGTACCTGCTGCAATTCCTGATGGATCATGGCGACGCCCGCAGCGCGTGCGGCGACCGGGTTGGCGAGTGTAACCGGCTTGCCGTCGATGAGGACGCTTCCCGCTGTCGGCGTGTGGACGCCAGACAGGATGCGCAGCAGCGTCGACTTGCCGGCGCCATTTTCGCCGAGCAGGCCGTGGATTTCACCGGCACCTACCGAGAACGACACGCCGTCAAGCGCCCGCACGGCCGGAAACAGCTTGGAAATGCCCTGGAATTGCAGCCGGGGTGACATTGGGTTCTATCTCCGGGCAACGGTGCCGGCGGGAGCGAATTGCTCTGGCCGGCACTCGCCGATTGGCCTTACTGGCCCGCAGCCGCGTCCTCGAGCAGTGCCTTGCGCGCGCCGGCGCCGGAATAGCGGTCGGCATTGTCCTTGGTGATCAGTGCCTGGGGCGTGGCGACGACGCGGGGCAGCTTCTGTCCCGCGACGAGACGCAGAGCAGTTTCCAACGCCACTTCGCCGGTCAGCACCGGGAAACTGTCGACCGTGCCGGTCAGTTCGCCGGCCCGTATGGAGGCATAGGCGTCGGAAATGCCGTCGGTGCCGAAGACCGCAACCTTGTCCTGCAGGCCGGCGGCCTTGACTGCCTCGACGATGCCGAGCGCCATGCCGTCATTGTTGGCATAAAAGCCGATCAGGTCGGGGTGCTGCTGCAGGATGTTGGTGGCCGCATCATAGGAGGTCTGGCGGTCCCAGTTGCCGGGAACGCTGGCGACGACCTCGAACTTGCCTGCCTCGGTGATGGTCGACTTGAAGCCGTCGGTGCGCTGCACGGCGGCATAGACGCCAGCCTGGCCTTCGACGATGGCGACCTTGCCGCCATCCGGACGGTTCTTGATGAACCATTTGGCGACGCGCACGCCATTGTCGCGCTGGACATTGCCGACATAATGTTCGGCCTGCGGGATCACGGCGTCATTGACGTTGACCACCGGCACGTTGGCGGCCTTGGCTTGCTCCATGATCGGCTGCAGATTGGCATCCGTCTGCGGCGAGACGAGCAGCACGTTGTAGCCCTGCGTCACCAGGCCTTCGGCGATGGTGAGCTGGCCGAGCTGGTCGCCCTCGCTTTGCGCTGCCTGATAGACGACGGGAACGCCGACCTTGGCGCCGAATGCCGTGTAGCCCTCGCCCAGCGAGCGCCAGTATTCATTGGTCAGCGTCTTGGAGACGGCGCCTGCCTTGGTGCCTTCGGGCAGCTTGGGGAACGCGCCGAATTTGGCCTCGACCTGCGACCAGTCGATGCGGTCCTTTTCCGTGTCGGAATTGAGCGGCGCGAGGTCGGCCGAAAAGGCAGAGCCGATCGACAGCGCCATCAGTGCGGCGGTAGCCGTGGCAAGCAGAAGTTTCATTGTATTCCTCCCTTGTTGAAAACGATAATGGTGCGCATGCCTCAGCTATCCGGCCCGAGCATGATTTCCTGGATGATGGCCTGCGACGTCACCGCATCCTGGCTGTCCATGGCGGCGGACAGGCGATTGTCCTGCCCCAGCCGGTCGACGACGCGCAGCATGCGCTTGACGGTGGCGATGTTGACTTCGCACTCGCGCACCGGATCGAGCCCGGTCATGTCGGGGAACGTGTCGAAATAGATGGCGCCGGCGTAACCGTCGCGGCGAATCTGCCTGAGCAACTCGATGGTCTGCAGCGTGTGCACCGCGCCGACCATCAGGCCGTCGTCGCGCTTGGCGTAGCCGTCGTTCAGATGCACGCCGAGCAGCTTGCTGTGGCGCGCCACCAGGGCCGCGGCAAAGGCCGGCTGTTCGTCGGCATAGAGCACATGGGCGAAATCGAGGGTGACGCCCAGATTGGGCAGGCCGACATCGCGGATCGCCAGCAAGGTCGTCGCCGCATCCGGCATCAGGCTGTAGGAGCGTGGTTCGTTCGGTTTGTACTCAAGGCTGATCTGACAGTCGGGATCATGCGCGGCTACTTCACGAATCCCATCGATTTCGTGTTGCCAAAGCGTCACATAGTCGGCCTGGAAGGCGTAGTCGAAGCCATCCTGGCCGAGCCACAGCGTCATCAGGCTGGCGCCGGCCTCACGCACGGCATCGATGCCGGCTTTGGTCAGGTCGATGGCCTCGCGGCGCACCGCCGGATCCGGATTGGTGAATGCGCCGAGCTTGAAGGCGGGGTTGGAGTAGTAGCGCATGGCAAAGCCATTGATGGAAAGCCCGAGATCGCCGAGTTTGAGGGCGATTTCCGCAGGCTTTTCACTGACATGGTCGGGAAAGTTGAGGTCGAGATCGGTAAGCCCGCCGACCTTGGCGGCGCGCGCCGCCATCTGCAGCAGCGACGGCTTGCCGGTAAGATCAGGCCATTCGGCCTGCGGCCGCGAGGCAAAGGAATTCAGGCGCGTGGCGAAACGAGTGGCTGTCATGGTCGATCCTTCAATCGTCATGACTTCACATAAATACAAATATTTGTAAAGTTATTGTTTTGAGGGGCGGGCGGTGAGCTGTGTCGACGGCCGGGGCTGAGCCGCGCGAAGGCGCAGGTTTCCCAGCGGCGTCGCCGGACAATCCGTCAGAACGGTGGGATCACTGACCGAGAGCGTGCGACGAAGCCGTCGAGTTCGAGGTGCTCCATGTGCGAGATCGCCCGGCAGGACGCGCCGTCGCGGCTAGTGCACCGGCGAAAAAGAGCCCAACGATTGACCGGCCAAAGGCACCGTCACACGACCGCGCAGGGAGATGCAGATCGCCGCTGCCTGGCGCTCGATCAGCGTCAGCACATCACATCGTTCACGCAATGATGTCGGGAATGATCTTGTCTTCCAGCGCCATCAGCCGGTCCTTGAGGAACAGCTTCTTCTTCTTCATGCGCTGGATCTGCAGCGGATCGCAGGCCATGGCGATCATCGCGTTGATGGCTGCATCGAAATCGGCGTGTTCCTGCTTCAGGCGGGAAAATTCGAGGCGAATATCGGCCTGTTCCTGATCGGACATTCTCTACCGTCTGCACGTCT
The DNA here is from genome assembly GCF_004022735.1 of Mesorhizobium sp. M7A.F.Ca.AU.001.01.1.1. NCBI lineage: Bacteria > Pseudomonadati > Pseudomonadota > Alphaproteobacteria > Hyphomicrobiales > Phyllobacteriaceae > Mesorhizobium > Mesorhizobium sp. M7A.F.Ca.AU.001.01.1.1. Next base: position 4,878 of record NZ_RZPF01000248.1, on the reverse strand, counting down.
GCGGCGCCCAAAGCTGGGCCTGATTGGGCGGGGCCGGGTGTTTTGTCACCGGCGTGCAGCCCATATCACATTTCACAGTGTCGTGGAATGCTACCACGGATCATTCGACATCGCCCGCGGAAGGTGACACACTGTCACCGTGCCGTCACAGAAGCGAACCTGCGGTGGACGCGCCGTGACGGTTGCAATCGAGGAAAACCATGAAAGGGAGAACCAATCATGTCTCTTGCATCCCATCTTGATGAGTTGCAGCGGAAACACGGCGACATCGAACGTGAAATCGATGACGCGATGAATCATCCATCGGTCGACGACCTCGAAATCGTGAATCTTAAGCGACGCAAGCTGGCACTCAAGGACGAGATTGAAAAACTAAGAGGAAAACCGACCACGCATTGATGCCCTCCTGACATAGCCGCGCGGTATCCGCGGCCTCTTTTCCCGGCGGCTCCCCGCCGCCGGCGTGGAGAGGTTTGATTTCCCAGCACGGTCTGTCAGCCGAAGCTGGACTTGCACCCGGCTTAATATCCGCTTCGGCCGTCGCCCGTTTCGCCAGATCATCGATTGTTTTTGGTCGTTGGCGACGTGCCGATTCGGGCCAGTGGCGACCTGTCGCCATTGACAAGCCATCTTTGCTCCTCCACCTCATGCCCGGACCTCAGCGCATCGGCCCGGGGCGTCGTTGTGCGCCCATGCAGGACACAAGATGCTCCAGAGACAAAAGGCTGCCGGCATGACCGGATATTTTTCCTCTCCTTTCCCCCGCCGCACCTCGGTCGGCGTCGATGTCGGCGGCGTGGTCGTCGGCGGCGGCGCGCCCGTTGTCGTCCAATCGATGACCAACACCGACACGGCCGATATCGACCAGACCGTCGCGCAGGTCGCAGCACTGCACCGGGCCGGCTCCGAGATCGTGCGCATCACCGTCGATCGCGACGAGAGTGCCGCCGCCGTACCGCGCATTCATGAGCGGCTTCAGCGGCTTGGCATCAACGTGCCGCTGGTCGGCGATTTCCACTATATCGGCCACAAGCTCTTGGCCGATCACCCGGCCTGCGCCGAGGCGCTGGCCAAATATCGGATCAACCCCGGCAATGTCGGCTTCAAGGACAAGAAGGACCGGCAGTTCGCCGACATCGTCGAGATGGCGATCAGGCATGACAAGCCGGTGCGCATCGGTGTCAACTGGGGCTCGCTCGACCAGGAGCTTTTGACCCGGCTGATGGACGACAACCAGGACAAGGGTTTTCCGCTGACGGCGCAAGAGGTGATGCGCGAGGCGATCGTGCAGTCGGCCATTCTCTCGGCCGAGATGGCGGAAGAGATCGGCCTTGGCCGCGAGAAAATCATCCTGTCGGCCAAGGTCAGCGGCGTGCAGGACCTGATTGCCGTCTATGCCGAGCTCGCCACCCGCTCCAACCATGCACTGCATCTCGGCCTGACTGAAGCCGGCATGGGCTCGAAAGGCATCGTCGCTTCGTCGGCCGCCATGGGCATCCTGCTGCAGCAAGGCATCGGCGACACCATCCGCATCTCGCTGACGCCGGAGCCGAATGGCGACCGCACGCGCGAGGTGCAGGTTTCGCAGGAATTGCTGCAGACGATGGGGTTCAGGCAGTTCGTGCCGATCGTCGCCGCGTGTCCCGGCTGCGGCCGCACGACCTCGACCGTGTTCCAGGAGCTCGCTCAGAACATCCAGGCAGATCTCAGGAAGAACATGCCGGTGTGGCGCGACAAATATCCCGGCGTCGAGAACCTCAAGGTCGCGGTGATGGGTTGCATCGTCAACGGCCCGGGCGAGTCCAAGCATGCCGATATCGGCATTTCGCTGCCCGGCACCGGCGAGACGCCGACGGCGCCTGTCTTCGTCGACGGCAAGAAGGCGGCGACGCTGCGCGGACCGTCGATCGCGGCGGATTTCGAGAAAATGGTCGCCGACTATATCGAACAGCGGTTCGGTCGCGGCGGCAAGGCCGCGGCAGAGTAGGTCAAATGCAGCGTTTCCTGTGGGCGACGCTGGTCCTGCTGTGTGGGCTAGTCTGGTCGACACTGGCTCAGGCCGATCCGCCGCAATCCGCCAAGCAACGGCTTATCGACAAGGTCTGCAACCTGATCCAGGCGCATGCCGACCAGAATGGTTTGCCCAGGGATTTCTTCGCCCGGCTGATCTGGAAGGAGAGCCGTTTCGATCCCAACGCCGTCAGTCCCGTCGGCGCCGAAGGCATTGCCCAGTTCATGCCGGGAACCGCCAAGATGCGCGGGCTTGCCAATTCCTTCGACATCAATCAGGCGATCCCGGCTTCGGCGAAATATCTCGCCGAAATGAAAACCGGCTACGGCAATCTCGGCCTGGCGGCCGCCGCCTACAATGCCGGCGAGAGCCGGGTGTCGCGCTGGCTCAGTTCCGGCGGTTTCCTGCCGATGGAAACCGAAAGCTATGTCTTCGACATCATGGGCGAACCAGCCGACAAGTTCACCGACCGAGCCTATGCCGGAAGGGTCGAACCGCTCGACGCTAAGGCGGATTTTGCCGTCGCTTGCCGAAAACTGCCGGTGATCATGTCGCGGACCGTGGCGATGGCCTCGATCAACGTAAAGCCGTGGGGCATCCAGGTGGCCGGCAATTTCCGCCGCAGTGCCGCGATCAACCAGTGGCTCAGGATAAGGAGCCGGTTCCCGGCCCTGCTCAACGGGCACGATCCAGTGGTCAGCCGGGTGCGCACGCCGATCGGCCGGCGGGGTATCTATGCGGTCAGGATCGGTGTCGACCACCGCGCCGATGCAAACGTCATCTGCCAGAAATTGCAAAGCATCGGTGGGGCATGCGTGGTGGTGCGCAACCGGTGATTTGACCCCTGCCGGCAGGGTATTTTGTCTGAGAGAGGCATTTAGAAAGCGACAGCCGTGACGTCGCATCCACCAAGGATTTCAGCTATGGCGGCGGTCATCTTACCAGGAGCGACAGCCCCTGCCTTTGACAAGCCGCGTGGGCACAACATGTTCGATGGATACATTATCTGCGGCACACCGAGGACCGGAAGCACGCTGCTGTGCAAGCTCCTGGCGTCCACCAAGACCGCCGGCGATCCACATTCGTTTTATCGGCGCCAGGACGTGGTGGAGTGGGCCGAAGAGTGGAAGCTGCTCGATCGCGCCGCGATGAGCGAGCGCGAATTCGATGCCGCTTACCTCAATGCTACGATCGCCGCTGGCAAGGGTGGGACCGGCCTCTTCGGTCTCCGCTTGATGCGCGAAAATCTGGATGAGCTTTCGGCGATCCTCGGCCGGATTTTCCCAAAACTGTCATCCGACAGAGCACGGTTCGAAAGAGCATTCGGCAATGTTCTCTACATACACCTCTCGCGGGAGGACAAGCTTGCGCAGGCTGTCTCCCTGATCAAGGCAGAGCAGACCGGTCTTTGGCATATCGCTCCCGACGGCACCGAGATCGAAAGGGTCGCACCGCCGAAAGAGCCCCAATATGATTTCGAGCGGATCAGGCGTGAGGTCGAGGTACTCGAGACCTATGATGCGGCATGGAACATTTGGTTCGCTGAGCAAGGCATAACCCCGCTTCGGGTTGGCTACGAGCGCCTTTCGAGCAATCCGGCGGCGACGTTGCTAGGCATCTGTGAAGTCTTGGATGTCCAAGCACCAGACGCCGAAGATGTAAGGCCCGGCGTCGCAAAGCTCTCCGACGACACCAGCCTCGACTGGATGCGCCGCTATCGCCTCGACGCAGCCGCCTGATGCATCGATGGAGGCAGGCTAGGCCGTCTTGGCCACCACGGTCTCGCTGAGCCAGGTGCCGATCTTGGTGCCCAGTCGGTCGGGCGAAACGGGCTTCGGCAGATAGTCGTCCATGCCCGATTCGATGCACTTGTCGCGATCGCCCTTCAGCGCATGCGCGGTGACGCCGATGATCGGAATGTGGGTGCCCGTCGAGGTCTCCATGGCCCGGATCGCGCGGGTCGCTTCGTAGCCATTCATCTCCGGCATCGAGACGTCCATCAGGATCAGCTTGGGGCGCAGCGCCCGGTACATCTCGACCGCCGTGCGGCCGTTGCCGGCGATGCGGTAGCTCAAGCCCAAGCCATTGAGGATCTGGCCGAAGACCAGCTGGTTCACGTCGTTGTCCTCGGCAATCAGGATGTCGATCGGTCCGTTCGGCGTGGTTGTCGATTCCGGTGCTGCCGCGACTGGCAGCGCCGGGCCGCGGATGACGGTAAAGGCAGGCGGCGCTGCCGGGGGAGCCTGGACGATCGGTTCGCGGACAAACTGCGCCTTGCCGACCTGCGAACGGGCCTTCTGCACGACCGAAATAACGGTGCCGAGCAGGACCGCAGAGCGCGCCGGCTTCGTCAAATGCGCGGCAATGCCGAAGTCGATGATCATCTTGCCGAAATCGACCTGGTCGACCGAGGTCAGCAACACCACCGGGATGGAGGACAGCCGGCTGTCGGAAGCAATTGCCCTGGCGACGTCGGCGCCGTTCATGCCGGGCATCTGGTAGTCGAGGATGATGCAGTCGACGGCGGCGCCCAACTGAAAGGCGCGATCGAGGAAGGCCAGGCCGACGGCGCCGCTTTCGGCGGCGGCACAGTCGAAGCTCCAGCTTCTGAGCTGCTCGAGCAGGATTTCGCGGTTGACCGGATTGTCATCGATGACCAGCACGCGCGCGCCGGTGACGTCGACCGGCACGATCTCGTCGCGCGCCGCGGCCTGATGCGCGGGCAGCGGCACCGCGAACCAGAACACCGAGCCGCGGCCGATCTCGCTCTCGACGCCGATCTTGCCTGCCATCAGGTCGACGAGGCGTGCTGCGATGGCCAAGCCCAGCCCCGTGCCCTCGTGACGGCGGGTGGACGAGCCGTCGAC
>NZ_RZPF01000247.1:0-8062 GCF_004022735.1 Mesorhizobium sp. M7A.F.Ca.AU.001.01.1.1 | reverse complement strand
GCGTGACCATCGATCAGGCCGCCTTCGAGCGCTACAGGCATTCGCCGAACGCCAGGACGACCTTGCCGCGCCTGTTGCTCGGAACGGGGATCGTCGTCCTTTTTTGGGCAGCAACCACCGTGGCCGTGCTGGTCGGCGGCACCTATGCCTTCTTCGCCCGGCAGGCGGCCCCATCATCCGGCATGCAGGGTTTCCTCGCCTCGCCCATCGGCATTCTCACCGCGCTCGTCTCGTTCGCCGGCATCTGGATCGGCCTGTGGGTCGCGATGCGCTGGGTGCATGGCGAGAAGCTGTCGGCGCTGCTCGGCAACAGCCGGCGTGTTTCATGGTCCGGCTTCCTCAAGGGGCTGATCGCGGTGCTGATCACCTCGTTGATCTCCGAAATCCTGCTCTATCTCTTGCAGCCGCAGATCGCGCGCGGCCCGATCAGCCTGTCGTCCTGGCTGCTGTTTGCGATCCCGATCGCCGCGCTCACTCTGTTGCAGACCTCGTCGGAAGAGTTGCTGTTTCGCGGCTACCTGCTGCGCGGGCTGGCCAGCCGGTTCAAGAGCCCGTTCATCTGGGCGCTGCTGCCGGCCCTGCTGTTCACCTCGCTGCATTGGAGTGCGAGTTCGTCGCCAGCCATCAACGCCTGTGTGCTGGCGTCGATCGCCGCTTTCGCGTTGCTGCTGACGCTTGTCGTTTACGCAACAGGCAATCTCGGCGCCGCGCTGGGTGCTCATCTCGGCAACAACCTGACCGGCTTCCTGCTGATCTCGCATCAGGAAAGCTACAATTCCTTCGCCCTGTTCAACGCCAGGCCGCTCGAGGGACCGGGCTGGGCAACGTCGGATGCGGTTCTCATCGCCTTCATCGGCATCGCCTGCAGCCTGCTGACCATCGGGCTGCTTTTGCATCCGCGCTCGCCGCTCAAGGTCGCCGCCGAGCTTCCGGACCGCGCGAGCACGGCCTGAATGCGGGTCCGGGAATGACGCTACCCGGCCCTTGTCTTGACTCTTGCGCAGATTTCCTGTCTACACGCCCCGAATTCCGCGACGAGTATCCCTCCGAGCAAGCCGACCAGGACGCCGAAACCTCTTTGAGGTGAAGTGCTGTAAATCGATCCTGGAGGCCAACACCCGGCAGCGCTGAGCGCCCCCGGGTGCTTTTTGGTTTTGGCTTTTGCTTGGACTTTTGGTTGGACACTGGGCGCGAACGCATTACCTCTCGGGCACCATCCGGGTGCCAGGGAAAAGGAAAACGAATGTTTGAATCGCTACAGGAACGTCTTGGTTCGATCCTGAACGGCCTGACCGGCCGCGGCGCGCTGTCGGAGGCTGATGTCTCGGCGGCGCTGCGCGAGGTGCGCCGTGCGCTGCTCGAAGCCGACGTGGCGCTGGAAGTGGTGCGCTCCTTCACCGACAAGGTGCGCGAGAAGGCCGTCGGCGCTGCCGTGGTCAAGTCGATCAAGCCCGGCCAGATGGTCGTCAAGATCGTTCATGACGAACTGGTCGACATGCTCGGCGCTGAAGGCGTCGCCATCGATCTCAATGCCCCGGCGCCGGTCGTCATCATGATGGTCGGCCTGCAGGGTTCCGGCAAGACGACCACTTCGGCCAAGATCGCCAAGCGTCTTTCCGAGCGTCAGAACAAGAAGGTCCTGATGGCCTCGCTCGACACGCGGCGCCCCGCCGCGCAGGAGCAGCTTCGCCAGCTCGGCGAACAGGTCAAGGTCGCCACGCTGCCGATCATCGACGGCCAGTCGCCGGTCGACATCGCGCGCCGCGCCGTGCAGGCGGCCAAGCTCGGCGGCCACGACGTCGTCATCCTCGACACCGCCGGCCGCACCCATATCGACGAGCCGCTGATGGTCGAGATGGCCGACATCAAGAAGGTATCGAGCCCGCACGAAATCCTGCTGGTCGCCGATTCGCTGACCGGCCAGGACGCCGTCAACCTGGCCAAGAGCTTCGACGAGCGCGTCGGCATCACCGGTCTCGTGCTGACCCGCATGGACGGCGACGGCCGTGGCGGTGCTGCCCTTTCGATGCGCGCCGTCACCGGCAAGCCGATCAAGCTGATCGGCACCGGCGAAAAGATGGACGGGCTGGAGGAATTCCACCCCAAGCGCATCGCTGACCGCATCCTCGGCATGGGCGACATTGTCTCGCTCGTCGAAAAGGCCGCCGAGAACATCGACGCCGAACAGGCGGCGGCGATGGCCAAGAAGATGCAGTCGGGCAAGTTCGACCTGAACGATCTCGCCGGCCAGCTTCAGCAGATGTCGAAGATGGGCGGCATGGGCGGCATCATGGGCATGATGCCCGGCATGGGCAAGATGAAGGACCAGATGGCCGCCGCCGGTCTCGACGACAAGATGTTCGGCCGCCAGCTCGCCATCATCTCGTCGATGACCAAGGCAGAGCGCGCCAATCCCGATTTGCTCAAGCATTCGCGCAAGAAGCGCATCGCTGCCGGTTCCGGCACCGACGCGGCCGAAATCAACAAGCTGCTCAAAATGCATCGCGGCATGGCCGACATGATGAAGGCAATGGGCGGCAAGGGCAAAGGCGGCGGCCTGATGCGCGGCATGATGGGCGGCCTCGCCTCCAAGATGGGCCTCGGCGGCATGATGCCCGGCGGTATGGGTGGCATGATGGGCGGCGGCATGCCGGACCTGTCGAAGATGGATCCCAAGCAGCTCGAAGCCTTGCAGAAGCAGGCGCAGGCAGCCGGCCTAGGCGGCGGCATGAAAGGCCTTCCCGGCGGCGGTGGCCTGCCCAGCGGCATGCCAGGTTTGCCCGGCGGCATGAAACTTCCCGGGCTTCCCGGCCTCGGCGGTGGCGGGCTGCCCGGCCTTGGCAAGAAGAAGTGAGGACGCCATGAACGAAGAAAAGGACATGGCCGACGCCCGCGCCCTCCTGGCAGATTACCGGGCGTCGATCGACAACATCGACGCAGCCCTCATCCACATGCTTGCCGAGCGCTTCCGCTGCACCAAGGCGGTTGGCGTGCTGAAGGCGACTCATGGCTTGCCGCCGGCCGACCCGGCACGCGAGCAGCAGCAGATCGCCCGGCTTCGCCAACTGGCGAAGGATGCCCATCTCGACCCGGATTTCGCGGAAAAGTTCCTCAACTTCGTCGTCCGCGAAGTGATCCGCCACCACGAACAGATCGCCGCTTCCAACGGCGTGACGAAAACCAACTGAAACCCAATCAACGAACTTAGTTTTTAGGAGAAAAGAAATGCCCTTGAAGATCCGACTGGCCCGTGCGGGCTCGAAGAAGCGTCCTTACTACCACGTCGTCATTGCCGACGCCCGTTCGCCGCGTGACGGCCGGTTCATCGAGTCCATCGGCTCGTGGAACCCGCTGCTGCCCAAGGACGGCGAACGCGTCAAGGTCGACGCCGACCGCGTCAAGCATTGGCTGGCGCATGGCGCCCAGCCGACCGACCGCGTGCTGCGCTTCCTCGACGAGGCCGGCCTCGTCAAGCGCGACGCCCGTTCCAACCCGAAGAAGGCCGAGCCGGGCAAGAAGGCGCAGGAACGCGCTGCTCTTCTGAAGAAGGCGCAGGAAGATGCCGCTGCTGCCGTTGCCGCCGCCGCGGCTGCACCGGCCGAGGCGGAAGCCGCAACCGCCGAATAAGTATTTGCTCTATCGCATCCAGGAAAACGGCGGGCCATGTGCCCGCCGTTTTTTCATTCGACCCTGTCTGTAAAAGCCGCCCGGTCAATAGCCGCGCGGGCAGCGGTCAATATAGACGCGGCCACGGCTATCGCGGTAGCGGCATTCGCCACGCTCGCTCGCCCGGCCGATCAGCGCGCCGGCAACAGCGCCGACAGCACCACCGACGACGGCGCCTTCAACCGGATCGCCGGCGACGGCCGCACCGACGGCAGCGCCACCGAGGCCGCCTACGGCCGCGCCTTTTTCCGTTTGCGAACAAGCGGCGAGCGGCACCAGCAGCGCCATCAAAAGCATCGTTTTCTTCATCGTCGTTCCTCTCCGATAGGAGCCGCCTCCGCCGCCGGGCGAATCTCTAACTCGCAACTCGACGATTCGATCCCTGAGATATTGCCCGGCAAAGGGTTCAGGCTTCGAGCCGAAAGCGGTGCTTCGATCCGGATCTAACGGCTGAACGGGATCAGCGCGCGGAGCCTGGAATCGCGCAGATACAGGCCACCCCACAGGATAATGCCGAGATAGACGCCGAACAGAATGTGCGAGAACAGCGGGTTGTCGACGCGGACATTGGTGGCGATGGCGCCGCCCATATAGGCAGTAAGCAGGATGGCGCCGAGCACCGAGGTGCGCGGCAGCGCGTAGAGAGCGGTCGAGATCAGGCCGATGACGCCAAGCATGCGCGCGACATTCGGATCGGCCGGCCAGCCAAGCGGTACCATCGTCTGGATGACGATATCGAGCGGCGGCAGCTTGATGGCGCCGTCGAAGATCATGAACAGCACGATGACGCCGCTGAGCGCGCGGCCGGTCCACAAAGCGCCCGGCGAGACGGGCGCGGTTTCGGAAATGCTCATGATGGTCCCTCCTGATGGTTCTATCCCCTTCTTGCTGGGGTCGAACCAAGGACGTGGCATGGAGCGGCGATCCGACAGCGGGGCAGATTCTTTTAAGCCCGCGCGCCTTTGCCTACGAAAAATAGAACTTTTCCGCCGGGATCATCTTCGGCGGCGTTTCGCCAAGCGCCTCGAACACCGAGATTTCGCAGACACGGCAGAGGCTGTCGAGAGCGAGGTCGTTGGCTTCGGTCCCGAACGGATCCTCGAGCTCTTCCGACAGCGCGTCGAGGCCGAAGAAAGTGTAGGCGATCAGCGCGGTGAACAGCGGCGTCGCCCAACCGGTGGTCGAGATCAGGCCGATCGGCAGCAGCAGGCAGACGATATAGGCCGTGCGATGCACCAGCAGCGTGTAGGCGAACGGCAAGGGCGTACCGGCGATCCGCTCGCAGCCGGCCTGGATGGCCGCGACCGACGCGAGCCTCTCATCGAGGATACGAAAGCCGATCGTGTCGACGTCGCCCGCCAGGCGCTGCGCATTGGCACGCCGGCCCATGCGCCTGACCATCTCATCCGCCGGATTGGAAAAGGCTGCTGCCTTGTCCGCCTCCGCGTCGATGAAGGCACGGGCATCCTTCATGCTGTCGATCTTGCGCAACTGCCCGCGCAGGAAATGACAGAAGGCGAGCGCTTCCATCAGCAGGGCGCGCTGTTCGGTCTGGTCCGGGATGAGGCTGGTGGTGGCGCGTGCCAGGTTGCGCATTTCGAAGACCAGCGCGCCCCACAGCTTGCGCGCCTCCCACCAACGGTCGTAGGCGGCGTTGTTGCGGAACGAGAGATAGATCGACAATGTCACGCCGACCAGGCCGAAAGGCGTGATGTTGAAGACGCTGAAATCAAGCTGGAACCGGCGCGCCGCGGCCAGGATGATCGCGGAATAAAGCGCGAAGCCCAATATTTGCGGCAGAATGCGTGGCACGACCGAACCGCGCATGATGAAGAACAGCTGCAGGAATGTGGGGCGCGGGCGAACGATCATCGAAGGCCTTTCACGGACCGGCACTGGCCCTCAGCTTCTCTATTGTGCGATGCGACAGCTCTGCAAGCCCAGCCGCCAGCGACATCGCCATGTCGTCCTTGCAGCGCCTGGACTATCGGCACGCGCCGGTCGCGGATATTGAAGAGCACGTGGGCTGCGGCCCGTTTTTTGCAGGCGAGGGAAGACAGATGGCCGGCGAAACCGATCTCAAGACACTGCTGGCGTCGATGACACCGGAGCTGCTCGCCGGCGCCTATGTCTTCGTCACGCTGGCACCCGGCGTCCCTCAGCCGGAAGGCGTTGAGCCGGTGATGGTGTTTCGCGAGCGCGAGGGTGTGACGCTGATCGTGACCGAGGAGGAGGCCAACGCCGCGGCACTGACCGCTTCGTTCCGCTGCCGGATGCTGACGCTGAACATCCATTCGTCGCTGGAAGCCGTCGGCTTCCTCGCCGCCATCACCACGCGCCTGGCCGCCGCCGGCATGGGCGTGAACCCGGTTTCGGCCTTTTATCACGACCATCTGTTCGTTCCCGCCGATAGGGCGGAGGAGGCACTGAAGCTGCTGATCGGGCTGGCCGAAGACAACCGAGTGTAGCGCATCGGCGAAGCTGCCGATCTCCCTCGTGGGGGAGATTGGCCTTCATCAATGCTCCGCAAACCTTCAGCATCCCGGCCGAGGGCGGAGCCCGCGACCGCGGGCCAGCCGCGCTAGCGGCGGTGCGGCCCGTGAGCGAAAACTAAATCAGCCGTCAGGCCGCCTTCTTCTTCGGCTGGATCAGGCCGCGCTCGACCAAAAGCTCGGCGATCTGCACCGCGTTGAGTGCGGCGCCCTTGCGCAGATTGTCGGAGACGATCCACATCGACAGGCCGTTGTCGATGGTCGAATCCTCGCGGATGCGCGAGATGAAGGTGGCGTCCTCGCCGGCCGATTCCAGCGGCGTGATGTAGCCTCCGTCCTCGCGCTTGTCCAAGACCTGGCAGCCTGGGGCTTCACGCAGGATATCCCGCGCGTCGTCGGCGGTGATCGGCTTTTCGAACTCGATGTTGACCGCTTCCGAGTGGCCGATGAACACCGGCACGCGCACGCAGGTCGCCGTCAGCTTGATCTTGGGATCGAGCATCTTCTTGGTCTCGGCGACCATCTTCCATTCTTCCTTGGTGAAGCCGTCGTCGAGGAAGACGTCGATATGCGGGATGACGTTGAAGGCGATGCGCTTGGTGAACTTCTTGACGTCGACGGTGTCGGCGACAAACACCGCGCGTGTCTGCGTGAACAGCTCGTCCATGCCTTCCTTGCCGGCGCCAGACACCGACTGGTAGGTGGCGACAACGACGCGCTTGATGGTGGCGAAATCGTGCAGCGGCTTCAGCGCCACCACCAGCTGCGCCGTCGAGCAGTTCGGATTGGCGATGATGTTCTTGCGCGTGAACAGCGAGATCGCGTCCGGGTTCACTTCCGGCACGATCAGCGGCACGTCCTGGTCGTAGCGGAAGGCCGACGAATTATCGATGACGACGCAGCCCTGCTTGCCGATCTTCGGCGACCATTCCTTGGAGACGTTGCCGCCGGCCGACATGATGCAGATATCGGTGTCGGAAAAATCATACTGGTCAAGCGACTTCACCTTCAGCGTGCGGTCGCCGAACGACACTTCCGTGCCCTGGCTGCGCCGTGAGGCCAGCGCCACCACCTCGCTTACCGGAAAGCCGCGCTCTTCCAGTATGTTGAGCATTTCCCGGCCCACATTGCCCGTGGCGCCGACGATCGCTACCTTGAAACTCATCGAAAAATCTCCTGTCCCTCTCCGCTTGGTTTTTGGAGAAACCCGCTGGCCGCTGCGGGTTCCGTCCCCCGGGCCGAACCCGGGAGAGGGTGGTTAGGCCAAGGGAATCACACCGTTTTGGTGGTGGTTTTGCCAGTTTTCTCGGCCAAGAATGTGGTTTTGCTGAAACGAGGAGATGCGCCGACGCGCCCGGCCCAATGATGTGCATTGAGGCTGGGGGCATCGAATGCAGGAAGAGCCGTCAAAAGGCCGCGCATCGAAACTGTCCCGTTCGGTGCCGGCTTTTACGCGGTTTGCGGCAAGAGTCAATTGCCGAGCGGCGCCTGGTTTTGCGCGCGCCCTGTACAATCGCGGCTGCGCGAAGTACGAACGGCCAAGATTGTTTGGCTGGCGCGAGGCCCGCCCCGGCATGTGCTCCGTGATGAGCGCGGACCCTAAAATTCCGAAAGAGTGAGATGTCCAACTTCGAAGCACTTGTTCCAGCGCTTGCCAGGGCGCTGGAGAAACGCGGCTATTCCGAGCTGACGCCCGTCCAGAAGGCGGTCGTGGCGCCCGAGCTCGGCGAGGCCGATGCGCTGGTTTCGGCGCAGACCGGCTCCGGCAAGACGGTGGCCTTCGGCCTCGCTCTGGCGCCGACCCTGCTTGAGGGCGCGGAGCGCTTCGGCCACGCCGCCGCACCGCTGGCGCTGGCGGTGGCGCCGACGCAGGACGCCACGGTGGCACCGGTCAGTTCGTAGAG
>NZ_RZPF01000246.1:0-8095 GCF_004022735.1 Mesorhizobium sp. M7A.F.Ca.AU.001.01.1.1 | reverse complement strand
CCATTCGATGGCTTCCAGCTCTATGGCACCTATTCCGAAGGCTACCGGGCGCCGGGTCTGCAGGATGTCTTCCGTGGCGGCGGCGCGCATGGCGGCGGTGATACATATCGGCCCAATCTTCTGCTGCAGCCCGAGACGGCAAAGAACTGGGAGGCCGGCGTCAACGTGAAATATGACGATGTGCTGACGGCGGGTGATCGGCTGCGCGCCAAGGTCAACGTTTTCCACACTGACGTCGAGGATTACATCGACGTCGACCTCACCGTGCTGCCGCGCACGGCAATCAACATCGGCGACGCACGCCTGAAGGGCGTAGAGGCCGAGATGGTTTATGATTATGGCTGGGGTTTCGTGAACCTCTCCGGCGCGCTGATCGACGCCAAGGTCGTCAGCGGCGTCTATTCCGGCCAGGCGTTGAACAACACGCCGCTCGACCGCTTCTCGGCCACGATCGGCTTCCGCATGCTGGAGGACCAGCTCACCGTCGGCGCGCAATATCTCAGCGTCGGCAAGATCACCCGCACCAGCCGCACCAATCCCAACGCCGTGCCGGTCGTCGATGACGGTTTCGATCTGGTCAATGTCTTCGCCAACTGGCGCGTCAACGACAACCTCAAGCTCGATTTCGGCGTCGATAACATCTTCAACACCGCCTACACCGATCCGCAAAGCGCATGGTCGACCTCGGCGGCAACAGAACAGGGCAAGGGCCGCACCTTCAAGGTGGGCCTCACCGGCAGGATCGGAGGCTGACAATGAACGAAGCATCGGTGCGTGAACTGGCCTGCGAGGCACGGCTCAACCTGCGGCGTCTGCCGGACTACATGGACAGCATCTCCGACAGGCTGCGGAGCTTCGAGGCCGATGCTTCGCATCAGGGACAGCGCATCGATTTCCGCTTTGCCTTCGGCGGCGCCTCGTTCGACATGGAGCGGCTGGTGATGCGGGCCAATGCTGCCGACCGCGACGGGCTCGCCCGTATCAAGGACCTGCTCGCCACAGCCGTACAGGTCTACGCCAAGGAGGAAAACCCCGAGATCGTCTGGACCGGCGATCTCTCAGGCGAAACCAGCCTCGCCCAGTTCCGCGAGATGGTGGTGACCGATGTTCGCGACCTCACTCCGAATATGCGCCGCATTCGTCTGACCGGCGAGAACCTCTCGCGCTTCGCCAAGTTCGGCGGCATGCATATCCGCATGCTGTTTCCGACCAGGGACGTCCCCGATCCGCTGTGGCCGGTGCTGGGCGGCAATGGCTTACCGGTCTGGCCCACCGACGACCGGCGCCCAGTGGCGCGCGTCTACACCATCCGCGCGCTCGACGTGGAAAAGGGCATCATCGATGTCGACTTCCTGATCCATCCCGGCGAGAGCGTCGGCTCCGCCTGGGCCATGCAGGCCGCGCCCAGCATGAAGGTTGGCATCATGGGCCCGGTCGGCCGTCCGGTGCGGCAGGCAGAATGGTACGTCATGGGCGCCGACGAAACCGGCTTGCCGGCGCTGGCTCGGCTGCTGGAGACGCTACCGGCCGGGACAAAAGGCGTCGCCTTCGTCGAGATCGCCAATGATGGTGAAAGACAAGCGATCAACAATGGCACGGGCATCGAGGTTCATTGGCTGACACGGGATGGCGTGGCGGCGGGCGAGGACAGACTGCTGGCCGAGGCTGTCCGCTCGGTGGCGTGGCCGCAGGACGGTTCGGCCTTCGGCTGGTTCGCGGCGGAAGCCGCTGCCGCCAAGATCGTGCGCGAATGTTGGCGCGACACGCTGGGGCTTGGTCGCGATCAAACGCTGGCGGCGGCCTATTGGCGGCGTGGCTCTGCCGGATTGATGGCGGGGTGAACTCTGATGATCGGCCCGCGGTCTTTGCCGATGCCGATATCAATTTGATCACCGGAGACAAGGTTCGAAATATCGCACACCACCAGCGGCATGCGGATGTCATAAAGAAATTCGGCAACGATGGCACCGACCGCCAGGATCGGGTCCGGCCGCTCCAGAAGAATACCGGCCGGCGCCGTGCCCCTGCGGATCGCCTCGGCCAGGACCGAGGATGAAGACGACGAGCCGCGCCCGCTCGGCATGACCAAAATCCTGCCAGCGACATTTCGGCCGAGGCCGGGGTGCGAATGGTCTGTTATCTCGCCGGTCTCGGCATCGATACCGCCCCAGAAGCTGAGCGGTTGCGAAAACACCAGCGCCTGACCCTCAGCGTCACCGGCCAGCTGGAAAGTGCCGGTTCGTTCCACCGGTCGCGTCATGACGCGCTCCGCACAACATGCCCGGCCGCAGCAGAGCGGATGCAATCCCGCATCTCGGCGAAGGCGACGGACACACCGATATTGCCGGGTGCGTAGTGCGCCCATTTGCCGGAATTGGTCATCACCACGCCATCGAGGCGTTCCAGGATCGATGTGACATAGGTGCAGGTATCGGCGACCGGGATCAGGCCGAACGCCTCCATACCGGCCAGCGCGCCCTCCTCCTGCAATCGCGTCAGCGTCGCGCGGCCGGTGTTGACATAGATCGGAATGCGCCTACCCGGTGCTGCCTCGCGCAGCAACGGCAACAGTCGCATCCATTCCTCATGCGAAAAATGCGGCGTGCCGAGCGACACGGCCGCCAGCGGCGCGCCATCGGGCACGGTCGATAGCCTGGCCAGCGCATGATCGATGTCGGCGCGGCTGATGCGGATCGTCTCGTCAGGCGCATGACCCTGGAACGCCTCGTCGAGCGTCATCGCTTCCGGCGTGATGCCGACCGCATGGAACAGCGCCACAGCACCCGTCGTTGCCGCCGCCGCGCCCAACGCCTTCAGCTGGTCCTCGTCGCGCGGTTGCGGCAGGCCGGCAATCACCGGAATGCGGTCGCCGCTCGCCTGCCCGATGACAAGTCCGATGCCGACGAACAGGCTGTCGCTCGGCTCGGGGTCGGCAAAGGCCAGTTCGAACAAGATCCGGCCGCGCCGGTTCTCGCTCAGATGCAGACCCCAGGCCGGCGCGCGCCCGGTCATGGCGCAGCACAGATCGATGAAATCGCCATAGCGGTTGGTGCGCGCGCCAATCACCGAATTGGCAAAGACGATGGCGTTGGACTCACCCCAGGCGATCTGCTGCCCAAAGCTCGGCCGGAAGCGCGTCTGGTAGGGCGCGCAGGTGAATGTCGCCTGGCAGCCGAGCTCCATATGCGCCTTCATCAACCGTCGCGCCGGCACCTCTTCGGCCGCCGGCAATTTCACCATGCCGGGATGGATGAGATCGAACGACCCGACATTCAGCGTCGTCGGCACCTGCACGCGGCCGCCACCTTCGACCAGCCGCTCGACGAAATCGAGACCGGCCTTGCCATGGTAGAGACAACCATCGATATGCGCGCCGGCAATGTCGAGCAGACGACCTGCCCCGATCGCATTGGAAAAGGCGACCAGGATTTTCATGGCAGCAGCCGCTGACAGGCCATGCTCGCCGTCGAGCATGGATCGGTCGCGTGCAGTCAGTTCCAGGGTCATCGGTATGCTCCGGGTCGTGCCCGTCTATGCTGTCCCTGATTGCGGACGGTCTGGCAAGACCCGGTGAGGATCAGTTCGCCGCGATCAACACCGTGCTTTCAGGCGACCAGCGCAGCACGACATCCTGACCTTCTGCCAGCCGTTCCATGCCGGTATTCTGCACAATCACTTTCAACGTCTGACCAGCACGCTCGACGAAATAGGTGCTGTTGCTGCCGGCGAAGATGCGCTTGGAAACCTGTCCCTTGAGCATGTTGGCGTTGCCATCCGGTGCTCCGGCATCCCTGGCGATGCGGATGCGTTCGGGCCGCACGGCACAGCTCGCCTTGGCGCCGGCGGCAAGCTTGGCACCCACACCAGCGGCAATCGCCGTTCCGTCCGCCAGCCGGATGCCATCGCCCGTGCTGTCGCCGCGAAAAATGTTGGCGTCGCCGAGGAAGGTGGCGGCGAACTCGCTCTTCGGCCTGTTATAGATCTCCTCCGGCGGCCCCTCCTGCACCAGCCTGCCGTCGCGCAATATGCCGATGCGGTCGCTCATCGTCAGCGCTTCTGCCTGGTCGTGCGTGACGAAGATGGTGGTGATGCCGATCTCGCGCTGGATGCGCTTGAGCTCGATCTGCATATCGACGCGCAGCGCCTTGTCGAGCGCGCCGAGCGGCTCGTCGAGCAAAAGCACGCGCGGCTTGGTGACGATAGCGCGGGCGAGAGCCACACGCTGCCGCTGCCCGCCGGAGAGTTGGTGCGGCCGGCGGCCACCAAGCTTGCCGAGCTGCACCAGATCGAGCGCGCGCTGCACCTCCGTTGCAATCACCGCCTTGGCCTCGCCGCGCACCGACAGGCCGAAGGCGACATTGTCGGCGACGCTCATATTGGGAAACAGCGCATAGTTCTGGAACACCATGCCGATGCGCCGCTTTTCGACCGGCACCCGCTCGACGCTCTCGCCGCCGATGGTGATGCGGCCCGAATCGGGAAAATCGAAACCGGCAATCTGGCGCAGCAGCGTGGTCTTGCCGCTGCCCGACGGCCCCAGCAGCGCATAGAACCCGCCATCGGCGAAATCGATGGAGACATTGTCCAGCGCCTTGTGTGCGCCGAAACTGCGCGAGACATCAGATACCTGCACGCCGGCCATTATTTCTCTCCGCCGAATTTGAAGAACCGCGCCGTGAGCAGCATCAGCGCCATCGACACGACAATGATGATCGTCGAGACCGCATTGATCTCGGGCGTGAATCCTTTGCGGATCGCGGCGTAGATTTCCACCGGCAGCGTCGTCTGCCCAGGCGTCGCCAGGAAATAGGACACCACGAACTGGTCGAACGACACTGCAAACGCAAACAGCCCTCCGGCAATAACGCCTGGCATGATCCAAGGCAGCGTGACGCGCCTCGTTACCTGCCACTGGTTGGCGCCGAGCGAGCGTGCCGCCTCTTCCAGCTCCGGCGCGAAGGTCTGCAGCCGGGCCGAGACGACGACGATGACATAGGGCAGCGCCAGTGCGACATGGCCAAGCAGGATCGCATGCAGCCCGCGACCGATGCCGACGCCGAAAAAGAAGATCAGCATCGCCGTGCCGGTGATCAGCCACGGAATGGCGATCGGCGGAAACAACAGCGCCTGCAGGAATTTCTTGCCGCGAAACTCATAGCGATAGAGCGCCAGCGATGCCGCCGAGCCGAGCACGACACAGATGACGGTGGTGATGACGGCGATCTCGACGCTGTTCCAGGTGGCGGCGATCAGCTGGTCGTTCTGCCACAGCGAAGCGTACCATTCGGTCGTCCATTCGAACGGCAATTGGTAGAAGGGCGAGACGTTGAACGACATCAGCGCCATGATGATGATCGGCAGATAGAGGAGGGCGAGCAGCAGACCGATGTAGAAGCGGCCAAGCCATTCGAGGACGCGGGTCGTCGCCATCACGCGGCCCTCCGCAGCACCGGCGACGCCACCGCCAGGATGACCAGCACCACGGCCAGCAGGATGAAAGAAAGCGCGGCACCGAGCGGCCAGTTGAACACGGCGACGAACTGGTCCTCGATGACCGTGCCGTAGAAGGTGCCGGTGCGACCGCCGAGGATGCGCGGCTCCATGAACGAGCCGACGACGGGGACGAAGATCAGGGCCGCACCCGCGACCAATCCGGGCATCGACAGCGGGATGATCACCCGCTTCAGCACCTGTAGCCGTGAAGCGCCAAGCGAACGCCCGGCCTCAATCAGGGAGTCATCGATCGCCTGCAGCGTGAGATAGCAGGTCAGCACCATGTAAGGCACGTAGGAATGCACCAGCCCGATGATGACGGCTGGATAGGAATACATCAGGTCGATGTTGATCTTGAACGGCAGCACGGCGTTGAGCGCGGTGTCGAGAATGCCGCCCTCGCGCAAAACCATCGCCCAGGAAAAGATGCGCACCAGCCCGTTCGACCAGAACGGCAAGATGACGAGCAGGAAGATCGCCTCGCGGCTGCGCCCCTTCAGCACTTTGGCGAGCACGTAAGCGGCGGGATAGCCGATGACGACGCACCACAGCGTCACTTCGAGGCCAAGCCGCAGTGAGGCCAGCAGCAGTGTCAGATAGAGGCTTTGCGAGAAGAAGGTGGCATAGTTGCCAAGGGTGAATGTCCACGGCTTTCCCGACAGCGGCAGCTCGGTCATGAACGAGAAAAAGACCATGGCCGAGAGCGGCAGGAAGATCGCCACCGTCAGCCAGAGATAGGCTGGCGCCAGCAGCGGCAATGCCGATCTCAGCCCGCTTCGCGACGCTGTCGCAGCTGCCATGATACCCTCCCCCAGGATTGAAACGCCAGCCGGCGCGAACCGCCGGCTGGCCGGGATGTTGGCTCTATTTCACGTCGACCTTCAACTGCTGCCACAGCGCCAGATAGGCTTCGCGCTGGGCATCGGTGATCGGCGCCTGGAACTGGATGCGTTTGGCCACCTCGGGGTCGCCCATGACCTTGCGGTTGAAGGCATCCTCGGGCAGCGCTTCCACCGCCTTGGTGTTGGCGGAGACAGGAGCACCGACCTTGGTGACCCATTCGACGTAGAATTTCGGGTCGATCATGTAGTTGATGAAAGCCTCGGCGCCGGCGACGTTCTTGGCGCCGACCGGAATGGAAAACGCGTCGAGCCAGGCGACGGCACCCTCCTGCGGCACGACCAGAGAGACCGGCAATTTGAAATGCGTCTTGGCGCGATCGGCCGAGCCGCTCCAGTAGGTGCCGATGTCGATCTGGTTGGAGGCGACCATCTGGTTCCAGTCGTTCTCCGAACTCCAGAAGGTCTTGATCTGCGGCATCAACGAGGTGAGCTTCGCCTTGACCGCATCCATATCCTTGATGTCGTTGATGTTCTGGCCCGTTGCGATGGCGCCGAACTGCACCGCTTCGACGGCATCGTCGCGAATGACGACGCGGCCCTTATGGGCGGCATCCCACATCTCGGCGATGCTCGTCGGCGGCTTGTCGAAGGATTTGTCGTTAATGGCGAGCGCGGTGAGGCCCCACACCCACGGCACGCCATAGACCTTGCCGTCATGGACGAGCATCGGCGATCCCGCCTTGTCCTTGCTGATGTCGGCGTAGTTCGGCAATTTGGAGACGTCGATCGGCTGGATCAGTTTGCCGTCCATCGCCTGGTCGTTGAAGGCGGCATTGATCATGACCACGTCGTAGAGGCCGGGATTGGTCCGGATCTTGGTCAGCATTTCCTGTTCGGAATTGAAGAAGTCGTTGACGACCTTGTTGCCGGTCGCTTTTTCGAAAGCCTCCACCGCCCATGGTTCGTCGGCGCCGTATCCCTTCCAGTTGAGCACATGCACTTCGTCAGCCTTGGCAGCGAACGCGAGTGCGGAGGTAAAGACGGCGGTCGCCGTCAGCAGAGCAGTCAAGTCAGGCATGCGCATGGTTGGTTCCTCTCTGTGGGTTTGCCCGGTTCCCGGGCTTGTCAGGCTTTCCAGCTGTTATGCATTGGCCTTCTGTGTCCGGCCTGCTCCCGACGGGTCGGCGGCATGGCTCAGGAATGTCTGGATTTGGTGGTCGGTCGGCGCCGACGAGCCGCCATGGCGGGTGACCGATATGGCCGCTGCCGCATTGGCATAGCGCGCTGCCTCGAAGGGCGGGATGCCGTGCGCCAGCGCGCTGACGAAAGCACCGATATGGGTGTCGCCGGCGCCATTGGTGTCGATGGCGGTGACTTTGAAGCCGGCAACGGTCTGCGCCGTGCCGTCGGCCAACCTGATATGGCAACCCTTTGCCCCGGAGCGGATGACCACGCCCGCTGCTTTCGGGCAGTGGTCGCCCAGCAGCCGTACCGCGAGGCCCTCGACATCGCCTGGGCCGGCAATCTCGGCGGCTTCCGTCGTGTTGCAGCTCAGCCATGTGGTGCGGGCAAGCACCCGCGACAGGATGGGACGCGGAATGTCCGTGATGACCGGCGTCGGGTCGAAGACGAAGGGAATACCTGCCGGCAGCGCCTCGATCCAATCAGTGAGCGCATCGCGACTCTTAGGGTAGCTCAGCGTGTAGCCGGAGGTGAACACCCAGTCTCCCGGCGCCACCGCGACCGGCGCCATCATGTCG
>NZ_RZPF01000245.1:0-8113 GCF_004022735.1 Mesorhizobium sp. M7A.F.Ca.AU.001.01.1.1 | reverse complement strand
GAGCCGGCCCCGTCCCCGGGCCGGCTCCGCCATTTCTGGCTATGGCCGTTCGAAAACCTTCTTCAACCCCGCCTTGAAGCGCTTGCCGTTGGCGACATAATGCGCCGCCGAGCCGCGCAACCTTGCCACGGCCGCGTCGTCCAGCACCCTGATCGCCTTGGCGGGCGAGCCGACGATCAGCGAATTGTCCGGGAATTCCTTGCCCTCGGTAACCAGCGCACCGGCGCCGACCAGGCAATTCCTGCCGATTTTCGCGCCGTTCAGCACGATGGCGCCCATGCCGATCAGGCTGTTGTCGCCGATCGTGCAGCCATGCAGCAAGGCGCGGTGGCCGATCGTGCAGCCTTCGCCGATCGTCAGCGGGAAACCGGGATCGGTGTGCATGACCGTATGTTCCTGCACGTTGGTGTCGGCACCGATGACGATGGGCTCATTGTCGCCCCGGATGACGGCGCCGAACCAGAAGCCGGCATTGCGTCCGACCCTGACGTCGCCGATCAGCGTCGCATCGGGCGCGATCCAGTTCGAGTCCGCATCGGCGAAGCTGGGCTCTGTTCCATCGATCGCATAAAGCGGCATTCCTGGTCTCCGAATCGTCTCAAGCTGGCAGCTCGGACCCTAGGAGACGGACCGACCATGAGGCAATGGCAAGCACGACGACGCCCAGCGCCAAGGTCCACGCAATTGCCGTGCAGCCGCAGGACATCAGCGCCAACGTTGAAATGCGGCGCTGACGCCGGGCATCGATGGCGTCGTTGACCAGCATGAACGGTCCCGCACAGGCCGTGGCGAGCAGCGAGCGCAAGACATGTGACGGCGACACATAGGGTTCGGTGAAGGCGACCTTGCGGCCCGACACCAGTTCCATGGCCGATCCGGCCAGCCCGCAGGCCGTCAACCCGACGGCAAAAGCAAAGAGTGTGAGTTCCAGCGGTCCCATCTTAACTTTCCGTTTACCATGAAATTGCACAGTCGTTCCATGCAGGCTGCAAGAGCCATGCCGTGCGATGTGTGCCGCCCGGGGACACTGCAGGCGGACGGGCGGCCCGAGATCCGAGGACTGAGATGAAGCAGGCAGCGCTCGCCAACGAACTCACCGTGGTCGATTCCAGGCTGATGAAGCGGGTGCTCTACGGGTTCGCGGTGCTCGCCCTGTTGTCGGTGGCGATCAGCCTTGCCGGCAAATGGTTCGGCCATTCGATCGCCATGGCCGGATACACCGACGACGCAACAGCCCACCAGGTGGTGATCGGCAACAATGTCATCACGGTCCCGGCCAATGCCATCCGTTTCGCCCAGGCCCGGCGCGACGGCATCGCCTCGCGGCTCGACCTCTATCTGCGCTATCCCCAGATGGACGGCTACAGCGAGGCCGCGCGAGATGATTTCAACCATACGGGAACAGCCAAAAGCATCGTCTTCCTGTCCTTCGAACAGCAGATGATGTCGCGTGACATGAGCGGCCGCTTCGCGCCGATCTACAGCGCGCTGATCATCCGACCCGGCACTGCCGGGCCTGGCGGCACGATGATTTATGGTTTCAACGAGAAATCAGGCTATCTGAACGAGGTGCTGGTTGTCGGCAATCGCCCCGGCAAGGAGCCGTTCGTGGCCCGTTGCCTGAGCGGGCCGAGTGCCGACCAATCGCTGGCGCCCTGCGAGCGCGACATCCAGGTCGGCGACGAACTCAGCCTCACCTATCGCTTCCCAAGGGAGTTTCTGGGCGATTGGCAGGCGCTCGACGCGGCAATCGCCACCGAAGCCGGGCGCGTTCTGAAGGCGGGACGTTAAGAACGCTTCAAGGGAACCGGCTGGCCGGCCGCATGAGCCGGCCGACCGCAAGATTTGCTGGCTCAGGCCAGATCGATGTCGAGAATCGCCATCGAAAAATTGTAGTCGCCGTCGTCCTCGTCCTTGAAGACGATGCCGAGGAATTCGTCGCCGACATAGACCTCGGCCGAATCGTCCTTGCGCGGCCGCGCCTTGACCTCAAGCTTGGGGTTTTGGAAGACGCGCTTGAAATAGGCGTCCAGCTTTCTGATTTCGTCCGGCTTCAACAGTCTTCTCCGATCATCGGGCTTGCTCGTTCGAACGCGCTTCTGGCACGTCGACAATGGCGATGTAAAGGCAAGCGGCCTGATTAAGGTCTGTTGATATTCACGTGAGGCCGGCCTGCAAATGGCGGTTTCCTGCGCTTCCCCGTTCTACCGCGTCGCGGTAGAACTGTGCTCACGTACCCAAACGTACGCTCCGCTCCGGTTCTCGGAACCCACCATTTCGGCTCGGCCTGACCTGAATCTCAAAAGACCTTGGGCGAGAACAATCGCCCATGTCTGCCCACGGCCTCAGGCAGCGGACATATGACAATCAGATGTCGAAACTGACGACCTGATCCATCGTCTGCGACGGCAAAAGCTGGTCCATCTGGCGCGACGGCTGATCGCAGCCGGTCTCGCCGACGACGCGGGCCGGCACGCCGGCAACCGTCTTGTTGTGCGGCACAGGCGACAGCACCACCGAGCCGGCCGCGATCTTCGAGCAATGGCCGATTTCGATGTTGCCGAGTATCTTGGCGCCGGCGCCGATCAGCACGCCGTAGCGGATCTTGGGGTGGCGGTCGCCGCCGGCCTTGCCGGTGCCGCCCAGCGTCACGCCATGCAGGATCGACACGTCATCCTCGATGACCGCGGTCTCGCCGACCACGAGGCCGGTTGCGTGGTCGATGAAGATGCCCTTGCCAATGCGGGCGGCCGGGTTGATGTCGGTCTGGAAGACCGAGGACGAGCGGCTCTGCAGATAGAGCGCGAAATCCTTGCGCCCCTGGTTCCACAGCCAATGCGCCAGCCGATGCGTCTGGATGGCGTGGAACCCCTTGAAATAGAGCACCGGCATGATGAAGCGGTCGCAAGCCGGATCGCGATCGTAATAGGCCTGGATGTCGACACGCACCGTCGTCGGCCACTCCTTGTCGTCGGCCAGCATGGACTTGAAGGTCTGGCGGATGAGATCGGAGCCGATGTCCTGGTGCGCCAGCCGCTCGGCCAGCCGATGAATGACTGCTTCTTCCAGGCTGTCCTGGTTGAGGATGGTCGAATAGAGGAATGCAGCGAGCAGCGGGTCGCGGTTGACAGCCTCCATGGCCTCGTCGCGGATCGAACGCCAGATCGGATCGACCGGCTTCAATGCGCTGTGTCGGGAAATGCTGATGCTGTTCATCGCCGTCTCGTCCTGCGTCCTGCCTGGCTTGCCTGTTGTGCTTGCCTGCTGCCCGGCCGCACATATAAGCCAGATCATAGCACGATTGAACTCAATTTTCCTTAGTGCTTTGTCAAATGGATTTGGTTCGCGGGAATTCAAGCAGCCATGGAAAACGAACCCTTGATCGACGACGCGCTGAAAAGCGAGCTCTCAGGGCTCTACCGGGCACAGGGCCGCCACTACCACAACCTTGCCCATATCGAGGCGATGCTGGCGCTGGCTGGCGACTATCGAAGGTTGCTGGCCGATCCCGAGGCGATCGAAGCGGCGATCTGGTTCCACGATGCCGTCTATGACAGCAGGGCCAAGGACAATGAGGCGCAAAGTGCCGCCCTTGCCGAAAAAAAGCTGGCGGGCCGCACAGATCCTTCACGTCTCGACCGCATCTCGGCAATGATTGTCGCCACCGCCACGCACCAGGTGCCGCCGTTCGACGGCGCGACGGCCACACGGGACGCAAGTCTTTTCCTGGATATGGACCTGTCGATCCTGGGTGCCGCGCCGGACGCCTTCGACGCCTATGAGCGCGCCGTGCGGCGCGAGTACCACTGGGTGGAGGAGCTGATGTGGCGAGCCGGACGCAGTGCGGTCTTGAAGAGTTTCCTCGCCCGCCCGCATATCTTCCACACGCAAGAGTTTCGCCAGCGCTTCGAACCGCAGGCCCGGGAAAACATTGCGCGATCGCTGGCGGCCCTTGCAAACGGCTAAGGACAATCAGGATAGGCGCCTATCACGATGCCAAGCAGCCTCGTCCCCGACTACGGCACTGCTTCTCGCTGCCCGGGCCCTCCGCTCAGAGCGGATTTTCGGCATAGAACTCCAGCACGCGCTGCTTGAAGGTCTTGTCCCCGACGGCAAGCATATGATCGCGGCCCTCGATGTGGAAGGCCCTGGCGTTCGGCATCAACGCTGCAAGCTCATCGGGCGAGCCGCCTATGTCGTCGGTGGTGCCGACTGCGACCAGCGTCGGCTGGGCGATGCGGGCAACATCCTGCTCGCTCAGCAATTCGCGCGATTTGGCGATGCAAGCCGCCAAGGCACGGCGATCGCTGCGGGTCTGGTCGGCGAAGGCGCGAAACGACCGGCCGCGCGGATGGCTGGTCGCGGCCGGATCTTCGGCAAGCAGCGCGTCGGCAATCGGATCCCAATCGCCGACACCGTCGATCATGCCGATGCCGAGGCCGCCGAAGACCAGCGTCACCACCTTGTCCGGATCGGACAGCGCCATGAACGCCGCGATGCGCGCGCCCATGGAATAACCCATGACGTGGGCGCGCTCGATGCCGAGATGGTCGAGCAAGGCAGTGGCATCGGAGGCCATCTTGACCGGCGTATAGTCGGCCTCATCATAGCTCTTGGACGACGCGCCGTGGCCGCGATTGTCAAAGGTGATGGCGCGGTAACCGGCATCGTTCAGCGTCTTGAACCAGCCGGGCGACACCCAGTTGACATAGTGGCTCGAAGCGAAGCCGTGGATCATCAGCACCGGATCGCCCTCGCCCGATTCCGGCTGGCGCTCGAGGAAAGCAAGATCGAAGCCGTCATGGGTGAAAAACTGCATCAGCGACCCCGCTTGCGCACTCAACCGCCACCGCCATTGGGTGCATCGCCATTGTCGGCGGGCGGCATGCCGGGGCCGGACACCGTGCCCACCGCCGGATGGCGCAAAAGGTCGCCATACTCGATGCCGTTCCTGGCGGCAGTGCCGGCCTTGAGCTCAAGCACGAAGCGCACCGGTACACCAGGCGAAATGACGGCGTCTGATTGCGGCTCGCCGTGCTTGACCGCCCGGATCTTGCCGTCCTGGCCGACAAAAATCAGATCAAGCGGCATCGGGGTGTTGTGCATCCAGAAGCCAACCTGCTGCTGGACCTCGAAGACAAACAGCATGCCGTGGTTGTCCGCCATGTCCTGGCGATACATCAAGCCAGCCTCGCGCTCCGCGGCGGTGTCGGCGACTTCGATGGAGAAAGAGCGATCACCGCCTTTCGTCACCACGACCAATGGCGCCGGATCGGCCGGAAGGATCATTGCCCGGCTGTCCGCCGAGGTTGGCTTTTCGGAATAGAAGTAACCACCGGCGGCGGCGACGAAGGCAATCGCGCACATCGCGCCCGCGGTCAGCCAGTTCCTGTAAGCCATTCGAGATCCTCGGCCGGAAACGCCCTAGTGCGAGACCGGCAAGGTCCCCATATCGGGGTGAATTTCGGCGGCCATAAGGCCTTTGTCGCCGCGCCCGAAACGAACCAGCACGACCTGTCCGGGCCGAAGCTCGGTGATACCGTAACGGCGCAAGGTCTCCATATGGACAAAGATGTCCTCGGTACCCTCGCCGCGGGTGAGAAAACCAAACCCCTTGGTGCGGTTGAACCATTTTACCAAGGCGCGTTCGAGACCGCTCTCCGGCGTCACCGCGACATGGGTGCGCTGCTCCTGCATCTCGGCCGGGTGGACCGCGGTGGTGACATCCATGGAGAGCACACGGAAGGCCTGCAATCCGCGCTCGCCATGCTTGACGAGGCAGACCACGCGTGCGCCTTCCAGCGCCGTCTGAAAGCCGTCTCTTCGAAGACATGTCACATGAAGGAGGATGTCGCCCGAGATGCCGTCATCCGGGAGGATGAAACCATAACCCTTGGCCACATCGAACCACTTGATGGCGCCGGCTACTTCGAGCAGATCAGAAGCGTCGCCGCCTTCGTCACGCTGCAAGGCGTCGCCAAGGGTTCCGTCCCGCCCCATGAAAGAGGCCTTTTCCCCCATAAGAATGCCCCCTCTTTTCAAGAACACCGCAACTGATTCTTGCCAACAGATTAACACTGCGGCTTCCGGTGTGTGCAAGACCTGCCGTGCCTTTTTTCACGGTTCATTGGGGCAATACCGGATTTGTTCTTTGCCGGCATTGCGCACCGCCGCACGATTGCCCTTTGACAGGGCCGACCCTATGTTGCGCCGCAACGCAATTTATCGAGGAAATCACATGCGCTATCTGCACACTATGATCCGCGTCGCCGACGTCGATGCCTCGCTCGACTTCTACTGCAATAAGCTCGGCCTCAAGGAAGTGCGCCGCTACGAAAACGAGCAGGGCCGCTTCACGCTGATCTTCCTCGCCGCACCGGAAGACGAGGAGAGCGGCATCAATGAAAAGGCACCGCTGGTCGAACTGACCTACAATTGGGATCCCGAAGACTACAAGGGCGGGCGCAATTTCGGCCACCTCGCTTATGAGGTCGACGACATCTACGCCACCTGCCAGCATCTGATGGACAATGGCGTCATCATCAACCGGCCGCCGCGCGACGGCAACATGGCTTTCGTCAAGTCGCCGGACGGCATCTCGATCGAGCTTTTGCAGAAAGGCCCGGCCAAGGCCAAGGCCGAGCCTTGGGCTTCGATGGCGAACACCGGAAGCTGGTAGCCGATCACGCTGTCTTGAGCGGACAATGCCAGGCTGACGGCCCCGCTACCGTTTGGTTTTTCAGGGGCGGCGCCTATCTGTCTGGCTGAGGCGCCAGGCTTGGCCGGCGCCCAGCCATGCAAAAGGGCGCTTGCCCAGGAGAATTCATGCCGACCAGCCATGCCGACGTCGCCACCGAACATGCCAGCCGCTACCTGCAGCAGTTGTGCAAGCACTGGGCACACAAATTCCCGGTCGAGTTCGATCCCACCCATGGCACCATCGATCTCTCAATGGGCCGTACCGTCATGGCTGCCGATGCCGCAGCGCTGCATGTCACGGTGTCGACTGACGAAGCAGGATCGATCGAGCGCCTGGAAAGCGTTGTCGCCGATCACATCAAGCGCTTTGCTTTCCGCGAAGAACTGACCTTCGACTGGAAACCAACTTCCGCCTAGCCAGCCAACTACTTCTCACCGGCGTGTGCGGCCATCTCCAGCAGCGCCTGCACCGAGCGCCAATTGCGCGCGGTACCCGGCACTTTCAGCGTGCGCGGGATCAGCCCGGCAAACACCGATTTGCCCAGCCCATTCGGTGCGCTGAGGTAGAGCACATCGCCCTTGATCTCGAAGCGTTCGGGGCCGGTGCACTTTTCGGTCAGCCGCGCCACCTCATCGGCGGTCGGCTCGCGTTCCAGCACATAGGCGTGCAGCTTCGTGTGGTCCGCGGCAATTTCCGGATAGGGATTTTCGCGCACCAGCTTCTCGAACCAGGAGAGATCGCGCACCATGATGCGCGAATGGAACCCCCATTTCGTCTCGAAGGCTGCTTCGAGCAGGTTCGCCAGTGCCGCCGCGTCGCCTTTCTTCGCCCGGAACACGGCATTGCCGCTCTGCACGTAGGTGGCGACGTCGGAAAAGCCGAGGCCCTCGAAGAACGACCGCAGCTCCGCCATCTTGACGATGCGGTTGCCGCCGACATTGATGCCGGAAAACAGCGCGACGAAGATTTTTCCCGGATCAACCATTCGATCGCTCATATGATGAACCCGGCCAGTGTCTCGTTGTCGGTGATGTCCTGATACTGAACGCCCTCGGCCTCGAACTTCGCCTTGAGCAGATCGAAATTGCGACGGTCCCTGGTTTCGATGCCGATCAGCACCGAACCAAAATTGCGCGCCGATTTCTTCAGATATTCGAAACGGGCGATGTCGTCGTCGGGTCCGAGCAGTTCGAGGAAATCGCGCAGCGCGCCCGGCCGCTGCGGAAAACGGATGATGAAGTATTTCTTCAGACCCTCGAAGCGCAACGCCCGTTCCTTGACGTCCGGCAGCCGCTCGAAATCGAAATTGCCGCCCGAAACCACGGCAACGATCGTCTTGCCCCTGATCTCCTTCTTGGAGAAATCCTTGAGCGCATCGATCGCCAGCGCGCCGGCCGGCTCCAGCACGACGCC
>NZ_RZPF01000244.1:0-8166 GCF_004022735.1 Mesorhizobium sp. M7A.F.Ca.AU.001.01.1.1 | reverse complement strand
ACTTTGTGGTGATTGAACATCTCTTGTCCTTAATATGAGGAAAGGGCCGCGCCGTTTCACGGTGCGCGGAGATGCCCTTTCCCTGGCTTCCTTTCTCGGGCAGCCACGGGCAAGACAACGGGAGGCTCGGGTGATTTCGGCGCGGTGCGCGCGCGAGCGTCCTGCAATCCTGCCCCATGACCGTCCATGGGCGGTTTCGAGTGCCCTCTGCACGATCGAAACCGGGTCTGGCCAGTCGATACGACTGGCAGAATGCGCGACCGGCGGGCTCTCCTTCGAAAGCCCGCCGGTCAATTCGTCAACGACGCAGACCGAGCTTCTCGATCAGCGTCTGGTAGCGCGCGTCGTCCTTGCGCTTGAGATAATCAAGCAGGCTGCGGCGCTGGGAGACGAGAGCAAGCAGACCACGGCGGGAATGGTTATCCTTCTTGTGGTCCTTGAAATGGTCGGTCAGGTTCTTGATGCGCTCGGAAAGGATGGCCACCTGGACTTCCGGAGACCCGGTATCGCCCTTGGCGGTTGCGAATTCACCCATCAATTCCTGTTTGCGCTCGGCAGTAATCGACATCGTGTTTTTCCTTATCTGTTTGAGGAAACGGGTCGCCCTCAGCCGGGATGTCGTCCAGCAGGGGCCGGTGCAAGCAAAGCGTCATAGCGCTAAGCTGCGGCGCATATAGTGCAATTCCCCGGAAAACACCAGCCCAATTCACAAGCCGGCTTTTCAGGCCAAAATGGCAGGTTTATCCCTGTCAAAGCCATTTCTTCCATTTGAAGAAGGCGATCAGCCCGAACGCGACAAGCGCCATGAACAGCAGCGACAAGGGATAGCCGTAGTAGGCCTTCAGTTCCGGCATGTTCCAGGGCGAAGACTCCGGATCGAAATTCATGCCCCAGATGCCGACCAGGAAGGTGAGCGGCATGAAGATGACCGAGACGATGGTGAGATAGCTGATAACGTCGTTGGTGCGCGCCTGGCTCAGCGACAGGTGCATCTCGATCAGGCCGGTCAGCATATCGCGCTGGGTCTCGACCAGCTCGATCAGCCTGAGCGCATGGTCGAGCGTGTCGTTGAGGAAGATCTTGGTCTCGGCCTTCACATAGGGCACATCGTTGCGGATCAGCGTCGCCAGCGCATCGCGCATCGGCCACAGCACGCCTTTCAGCACGTTGGCGTCACGCCGCAATTCATGCAGCTGCCGCATCTGGTGTTTGTGCGGCGAATGCAGCATCTGGTCCTCGATGCTGTCGACCATGTCACCGGCGGCCTCGATCGGCGGAAAATAGCTGTCGACGATGGCATCGATCAGCGCATAGGCAAGATAGTCGGCGCCGCGGGCGCGCAGCCGGTTGGGCGCCGAACTTTCAATGCGCTTGCGCACCGGATCGAATGGATCGCCTTCCCGCTCCTGGAAGGTAACGACGAAGTTGCTGCCGAAGAAGACGGCGATCTGCTCATAGCGGTGCGAGGTGACATCGTCGATCATCCTGACGACGACGAAGGCATGGTCCTCGAAGAAGTCGACCTTAGGCCGCTGGCCGGTGTTGACGACGTCCTCCAGCGCCAGCGGATGCAGGCTGAAAATGCGGCCGATCTCCTCGATCAGCGGGATGTTGGCGAGGCCGGTGCAGTCGAGCCAGAGGACCGGCCATTTGTGGCAATGGGTGTTGAGGTCGTCGATGCTGGCATTTTCGATAGTCTTGAATTTTTCGGGCGAGATCAGCGTCAGACGCAGTTCCGAGCGACGCGCCGACGGGTCGGCGATCAGCGTGCCGGGCGACGCACCGACCGGCGGCCGCCGCGTTTTCGCCGGTGCCCGCGTCTTCACGGTCTCAGCCTTTGCCATATTCCCCTCGTGCGAGTCCTCGCCTCGACATTAGACGACAGGAATCAACCGGCAAAGACCCGCTTGGGCTTGAACATGCCTTGCTCAATGGCACCGATGGCGACCAGCTTGCCGCGCGCCGTGGCGCAGGCTTCTTCGGCTTCCACCGGTGCGTCGCGGCCGCGGATGATGACCGGGTTGCCGAGGCGGATCTTGGTTGCCGCGTCATCGCTGATGGCGATCTGCGGCAGGCAATCGAGGGCAGCCGATGTGTCGACCAGAAGCGCATCGATGGCGTCGAAGTCGATTGGCGCTTCCACCTTGTCGGCAGCCTCTGCCTTGTCAGCGGCTTCTGTCGTGTCCGAGCTGTCGACCTCCTCCACACCGAAACGGGCGGCTTCCAGTTCGGCGATGGTGACGAAGTCTTCCGAGGTGAACGGCTCGACCTCGACCCGGCGCAATTCGGAGATGTGACCGAAGCAGCCGATGTCGCGGCCCATGTCGCGGGCCAGCGAGCGCACATAGGTGCCCTTGCCGCACTCGACCTCGAAAACAGTATGGTCGGCGCCATGCTCGACAACGTCCAGACGGCCGATCTCGATCTCTCGCGCGGGTATGTCGACCGTCGCGCCGTCGCGGGCCAGATCATAGGCGCGCTCGCCTGCGATCTTGATGGCCGAGAATTGCGGCGGCGTCTGCATGATGACGCCGGTGTATTTCGGCAGCAGGGCGAGCACTTGGGCTTCCGACGGACGCAGGTCGGATTCTTTCGTCACCGGACCTTCGAGGTCATCGGTCGAACGCTCCTGTCCCCAGGCAACGGTGAAGCGATAGATTTTGGCGCCGTCCTGCACGTAAGGCACGGTCTTGGTAGCCTCGCCAAGCGCGATCGGCAGCATGCCGGACGCCAGCGGGTCGAGCGTGCCTGCATGGCCGGCCTTTTCCGCCTGGAACAGCCATTTGATCTTGGAGACGGCTTCGGTCGAGCCCATGCCGACCGGCTTGTCCAGGATCAGCCAGCCCGAGATCGGCCGGCCCTTCTTCTTGCCGCGACGCGCCACTATTCGGTGTCCTTGTTGTCGTCTTTGTCCTGGTCTGCGTTTTCCTGGTCCTCAGGACCCAAATCGCGCGCCACTTCCGGCGATTTCAAGAGGTCGTTGATCCTGGCAAAATTGTCGAAGGAGGTGTCGAGCTTGAAGCGGAACTCCGGCATGAACTTCATCTGCCGCAGCGCGCCGGAGACACGGCCACGGACGAATTTCGCATGCTTGTTCAACGCCTCGACCACCGCATCGGCATCTTTGGCGCCGAGCGGCGAGACGAAAGCGGTAGCGACCTTCAAATCGGGCGACATGCGCACTTCCGAGACCGACACCACGGTGTTCTCGATCAGCGGATCGATGATCTCGCCGCGCTGCAGGGTTTCGGATAGCGCATGGCGCACCTGTTCGGCGACGCGCAGCATGCGCTGGGATGGGCTGGATGCGGTTGGACGGGGCATTTTTCTCAATCCTGAAAGCGTGAGGCGCGGGATGGAACCGTGCCGCATGTCTCATATGGGCATTCTCAATAGACTTGGGGCGGCGGCCTTTCGACCACCGCCCGGTATGGACAAGTCACTCGAACTCAGAGTGTCCGGGTCACCATCTCGACGCGGAAGCACTCGATGACGTCGCCGACGCGCATGTCCTCGTAGTTCTGGAAGGCCATGCCGCACTCCTGGCCGCCGGGGACTTCCGAAACTTCGTCCTTGAAGCGCTTCAGCGTCTTCAGCGTGCCTTCGTGGATGACGACGTTGTCGCGGATCAGGCGCACGCCCGCACCACGCTCGACCTTGCCTTCGGTGACACGGCAGCCGGCGATCTTGCCGACCTTGGTGATGTCGAAGATTTCGAGGATCTGCGCATTGCCGATGAAAGTCTCGCGACGCTCCGGCGACAACAGGCCCGACAGAGCCGCCTTCACGTCATCCACAAGGTTGTAGATGATCGAGTAGTAGCGGATCTCGATGCCAGCCGCCGCTGCAGCGGCACGTGCCTGGACGTTGGCGCGGACGTTGAAGCCGATGATCGCGGCACCCGAAGTCTCGGCCAGCGACACGTCGCTTTCGGTGATGGCGCCGGCGCCAGCATGGACGATGCGTGCACGCACTTCGTCGGTACCGAGCTTGTCGAGTGCGGCGTTGATCGCCTCGATCGAGCCCTGCACGTCGCCCTTGATGACCAGCGGGAATTCCTTCAGCCCGCTTGTCTGCAACTGCGACATCATCTGCTCGAGCGAACCGCGCTGGCCGGCATGCTTGGCAACCGCCTTCTCGCGC
Organism: Mesorhizobium sp. M7A.F.Ca.AU.001.01.1.1; assembly: GCF_004022735.1. Taxonomy (NCBI): domain Bacteria; kingdom Pseudomonadati; phylum Pseudomonadota; class Alphaproteobacteria; order Hyphomicrobiales; family Phyllobacteriaceae; genus Mesorhizobium; species Mesorhizobium sp. M7A.F.Ca.AU.001.01.1.1. The sequence continues at coordinate 4,023 of NZ_RZPF01000244.1, read as the reverse complement.
GCCAGACGCTGGCGGTATTCGGTGATCTCGCGGGCACGGGCCTCGTTGTTGACCACGGCGAAGCGATCGCCGGCCTGCGGGGTGCCCTGCAAGCCAAGCACTTCCACCGGCATCGCCGGCGGCGCTTCCTTGATCTGCACGCCACGATCGTTGACCAGCGCACGCACCCGGCCCCATTCATTGCCGGCAACGAGGATGTCGCCCGGCATCAGCGTGCCGGTCTGCACCAGCACGGTGGCAACGGGACCACGGCCCTTGTCGAGCTGGGCCTCGATGACGACGCCTTCGGCGGTACGGTCCGGATTGGCCTTCAGGTCGAGAATTTCGGCCTGCAGCAGGATCGCCTCGAGCAGTTTGTCGAGATTGGTGCCCTTGGTCGCCGACACTTCGACGTCCAGAACTTCACCGCCCATGGATTCGACGAAAACCTCGTGGCGCAGCAGTTCGGAGCGCACCTTCTGCGGATCGGCATCATGCTTGTCGATCTTGTTGATCGCCACGATGATCGGAACGCCGGCCGCCTTGGCATGGCTGATCGATTCGATCGTCTGCGGCATGACGCTGTCATCGGCCGCAACCACCAGGATGGCGATGTCGGTCGCCTGGGCGCCACGAGCACGCATCGCCGTGAAGGCGGCGTGGCCGGGCGTGTCGATGAAGGTGATCTTGTGACCATTCTTCTCGACCTGGTAGGCGCCGATATGCTGGGTGATGCCGCCGGCTTCGCCGGAGACGACATTGGCGTTGCGGATCGCGTCGAGCAGCGAGGTCTTGCCATGATCGACGTGACCCATGATCGTCACGACCGGCGGACGCGAAACCAGGTCCTCGGCATTGTCGGCGATGTTGAACAGGCCTTCCTCGATGTCGGATTCGGCGACGCGGCGGACCGTGTGGCCGAATTCGGTGGCGACCAGCTCGGCCGTGTCGGCGTCGATGACGTCGCCCGGCTTCAGGATCTGGCCCTGCTTCATGAAGAACTTGACCAGGTCGACCGCGCGCTCGGACATGCGTTGCGCCAGTTCCTGGATGGTGATGGTCTCTGGCAGGATCACTTCGCGCATGACTTTCTCGCGCGGCTCATTGTGCATCGCGCGCTTGAATTTTTCCTGGCGGCGACGCATCGACGACAGCGAACGGGCTCGCGCATCTTCGTCGGACAATGCCGAATTCAGCGTCAGCTTGCCACGGCGGCGATCTTCCTCGCTCTTGGTCGGCTTGGCCGGACGCGCCACTTCAGGCGTGACCGGACGGCGCACCGGTGCGCCGGCACCAACCCGCTTCGGCTTGGCCACTTCCTCGTCATCGACTGTTGCCAGTTCGGCAGCCAATGGCGCGCGGCGACGCGCCTCTTCCTCGGCCCGACGGCGGGATTCGGCCTCGGTCTGCAACCGTGCTTCTTCCTCGGCCTGGCGGCGCGCGGATTCATCGCGTTCGCGCTTGCGGCGCTCTTCGTCCTCGGCGCGACGCTTGGCATCCTCGGCGGCGCGCTGGCGGTCCTCGACCTCGCGAACCTTCGAGCCCTCGAGCGCCCTGCGGCGTGCTTCCATTTCACTGCGCGACAGTTCGTTCAGCACCATGCCGCTGCGCTCGACCGGGGCCGGGGGCGGCGGGGGTGGCGGCGCCTTCGGTGCTTCCGGCACGACGACGGGTGCGGCCACGACCGCCGGCTTCGGTGTGAAGACGGGGGCGGCAACAGGCTCCGGCTTGTCGCCGGGCATCGAGAACTTGCGCTTCTTGGTTTCGACGACGACCTGCTTGGTGCGGCCGTGCGAGAAGTTCTGGCGCACAGTGCCCTGTTCCATACCGGGGCGCTTCAGCGTCAAGGTCTTCTTCGGCGTCACACTCAGCGTATTGTCGTCACCCGATTTCGTATCGCTCATTCCATATCCTCTGCGGCATCATCTTCGTCAGCAACAGCCGCAAGCATTGCCAGATCGTCCGGGGAACCGCCCCGATACCGGTCGAGCGCAACCATGCGCTTCTGGACCGCCCTGCCCGCGTCTCCCGCGAGAACGGCAGCATGTATCACATTTGTACCCCCCAATGCCAAGCTCAACTCGGCCTCGGAGAAAAGTTTGTAGGCAAGGATAGCGGGCCCACCGAGATGGACCGTCGCCCGTCGCGCCTGGCTGATCTTGCGCACGCCGTCATCGGACGCCTCGGAAGCATGCAGCACGAAAAGCGCCAATCCGCCGCGCACCGCGCTCTCGACCTTGGTAGCACCAAGCGAAATTGCGCCTGCCTTGCGGGCAAGACCAAGCATGCCCAGAGCGTGCCTGGAAAGCAGCCCGTCGACCATGCCGCCAAGATCGGGCGGCACGACCACCTGTGCCTTGAAGGCGCGGGCAAAGAGGTTCTTCGCCGCAGCCTTGTCGATATGTAGGCGGTCGGCGCTCACCCAGCAACCGCGGCCGGGCAGATTTCTCTTGATGTCGGGAACGACGGCCGAATCCGGGCCGACGACGAACCGGATCAGATCATCCGGTTCGGCTTGTTTGCGCGTAACGATGCAGGTGCGATCGTTCATCTCGTCCAAGGGCGGGTTCGGTGCGATGCGGTTTCACCTCACGCACCAACGGCTTCGTCAGCCGAGACTTCTTCGGCTGCAAGCTCGTCTTCGGTGATCCAGCCGGCCTTGAGGCGGGCGGCCAGAACCATCTGTTCGGCGTCTGCGCGGGTCACGCCATGATTGGCCAGCACGCCCGGATAGACTTTTGTCTCGCCGTCCTTGCGTTCCTTCCAGCCGGTCAGGTCGTCGGCGGCATAGCCGGCGAAATCCTCGATCGTCTTCACGCCGTCCTCGCCAAGCGTCACCATCATGGCGGTGGTGACGCCGGGGATTTCGCGCAATTCGTCCGAAACGCCGAGCGCCTTGCGCTTGTCGTCGTGCTCGGCCTCGATCTTCTCCAGATATTCGCGGGCGCGGGTCTGGATCTCCGAAGCGGTGTCCTCGTCGAAACCATCGATAGAGGCGATCTCGCCGGAATCGACATAAGCGACTTCCTCAACGCTGGTGAAGCCTTCGGAGGCCAGCACCTGGCCGACCATCTCGTCGACGTCGAGGGCTTCCATGAACAGCGACGAACGCTCGACGAATTCCTTCTGGCGGCGCTCGGATTCTTCGGCTTCGGTCAGGATATCGATATCCCAGCCGGTCAGCTGCGAAGCCAGACGCACGTTCTGGCCGCGGCGACCGATGGCCAGCGACAGCTGGTCGTCGGGAACCACGACTTCGATGCGTTCGGCATCCTCGTCGAGCACGACCTTGGCGACTTCCGCCGGCTGCAGCGCATTGACGATGAAGGACGCCGCAGAAGGCGACCACGGAATGATGTCGATCTTCTCACCCTGCAATTCGCCGACGACCGCCTGGACGCGGCTGCCGCGCATGCCGACGCAGGCGCCGACCGGATCGATCGATGAGTCCCGCGAGATGACGGCGATCTTGGCGCGCGAACCTGGGTCGCGGGCGACCGACTTGATCTCGATGATGCCGTCATAGATTTCCGGCACTTCCATGGTGAACAGCTTGGCCATGAACTGCGGATGGGTGCGCGACAGGAAAATCTGCGGGCCGCGCTGCTCGCGGCGCACATCGTAGACATAGGCGCGGACGCGGTCGCCATATTTGTAGTTCTCGCGCGGGATCAGCTCATCGCGACGGATGATCGCTTCGCCGCGGCCGAGATCGACGATGACATTGCCGTATTCGACGCGCTTGACGGTACCGTTGACGATCTCGCCGATGCGGTCCTTGTACTCGTCATACTGGCGGTCGCGTTCGGCCTCGCGGACCTTCTGGACGATGACCTGCTTGGCCGACTGGGCGGCGATGCGGCCGAAATCCATGGGCGGCAGCTGTTCGGCAATGAAGTCGCCGAGCTGGGCGTCGGGATTGCGCTCGCGAGCCGAGGAAATGGCGATCTGCGTGGCGTAGTCATCGACCTTCTCGACCACTTCCATCAGCCGCTGCAGCTTCATCTCACCGGTGTTCGGGTTGATGTCGGCGCGGATGTTGGT
>NZ_RZPF01000243.1:0-8184 GCF_004022735.1 Mesorhizobium sp. M7A.F.Ca.AU.001.01.1.1 | reverse complement strand
GGCCAAATCCGTCACATCTGGATTTTTTTATCGACGTCATGTCGGGATCGGTCTTACTGTTTCGTCCTTTGACAGAGAAAAGGACCAGCCATGCTCTACGCAATCCTCTGCTATGCCTCCGAAGATGTCGTCTGCTCCTGGAGCAAGGCACAGGACGACGAGGTCATGGCCAATCTCCTCGACGTTCAGGACAAGTACGCCAAGGCTGGTCGGCTCGGCCCGGTGGCACGGCTTCTGCCGACCACGGCCGCGACGACGTTGAGGAAGGTCAAAGGCGAATCGGTCGTCATCGACGGGCCGTTCGCCGAGACCAAGGAACAGTTTCTCGGCTTCTACACGCTCGAATGCGCCGATCTCGACGAGGCGGTGGAGTTCGCCCGCGAACTTTCCGAGGTCAACCCGAGCGGCGGCTCCTATGAAATCCGGCCGGTTTCGGTCTTCAACCCAACAACGGTTTCCGCATGACCGAAATGGCCTGGATCAGCTCCGCGATCAGCGCCGCCCGCCCGCAGGCGATGGGCGCGCTGCTGCGTTATTTCCGCGATCTCGATACGGCGGAGGAAGCTTTCCAGGACGCGTGCCTCAGGGCGTTGAAGAACTGGCCGCAGAACGGGCCGCCGCGCGACCCGGCGGCCTGGCTGATCTTCGTCGGCCGCAACAGCGGCATCGATGCGGTGCGCAAGCGCGCCAAGCAGGCGCCGATGCCGGATGAAGACCAGGTTTCCGATCTGGAAGACGCCGAGAGCGATATCGCCGAGCGGCTGGACGGGGCGCACTACCGCGACGACATATTGCGGCTGCTGTTCATCTGCTGCCATCCCGATCTGCCGGCAACGCAGCAGATCGCGGTGGCGCTGCGCATCGTCTCCGGTCTCACCGTCAAGCAGATCGCGCGCGCCTTCCTGGTTGGCGAAAGCGCCATGGAGCAGCGCATCACTCGCGCCAAGGCGCGCATTGCGGACGCCGGCGTGCCGTTCGAGACGCCTGGCGCGGTCGAGCGCTCGGAACGGCTCGCCGCCGTCGCCGCCATGGTCTACCTGGTCTTCAACGAGGGCTATTCGACCAACAGCGGCGAGGCGCCGGCCCGCGCGCCGCTGTGCGAGGAGGCGATCCGGCTGGCACGGCTGTTGCTGCGGCTGTTCCAGACGGAGCCGGAGATCATGGGGCTGACGGCGCTGTTGCTTCTGCAGCATGCGCGCGCACCGGCCCGTTTCGACGAGAGCGGCGAGATCGTGCTGCTCGAAGACCAGGATCGCAGCCTGTGGAGCCGCAAGATGATCGATGAGGGGCTGGCACTGGTCGACAAGGCGCTGCGCCATCGCAAGCCCGGCCCTTACCAGGTGCAGGCGGCGATTGCCGCGCTGCATGCGCGGGCCGAAAAGGCCGAGGATACGGACTGGAACGAGATCGACCTGCTCTACCGCTTGCTGGAGCAGATGCAGCCGTCGCCGGTGGTCACGCTCAACCGGGCCGTCGCGGTCTCGAAGGTGCGTGGACCGGGGGAGGCGCTGGCCATGATCGAGCCGCTGGAAGAACGGCTTTCCGGCTATTTCCACTTTTTCGGGCTCAAGGGGGGCCTCTTGATGCAGCTCGACCGGGGCGACGAGGCGCGCGTCGCCTTCGACCGCGCCATAGCGCTTGCGAACACGGCGGCAGAGGCTGCCCATATCCGCATGCATATCGACCGGTTGATCAAGGACGGTGCGGTGCGCCCGCCGGCGAAAAAGGCAAACTGAGCGTCACCTCCCCATCTGGCTCAATCGTGTAGTTTGGGCTTGGACCATGCCGGGGTGGCGATTTTCCCCTGAAACGAGTAATGCCACGCCATGACTGCGCCTGAAGTGCCTTTCGGCACACGGGCGACACGGCGAAGGCTTAACCCAGCGCCATATGATGGCGACGGGATCTGAAAGGGACAAGAATGACGATAGGCAAGGAAACGACCGAACTGCTGGCGAAACTGGGCGTGGCCAAGGAAGCGCTCGTCGGCGGCGACCTGATCGTGCGCAGCCCGGTGACGGGCGAGCAGATCGCGGCGCTGAAGACGATCTCGCCGGCTGACGCGGCCAAGGTGATCGATGCCGCGCACAAGGCCTTCCAGGCCTGGCGCATGGTGCCGGGCCCGCGGCGTGGCGAACTGGTGCGGCTGCTCGGCGAGGAACTGCGCGCGCACAAGGCCGAGCTTGGCCGGCTGGTGTCGATCGAGGTCGGCAAGATCCCGTCCGAGGGGCTCGGCGAAGTGCAGGAGATGATCGACATCTGCGATTTCGCCGTAGGCCTCTCCCGGCAATTGTACGGCCTGACCATCGCCACCGAGCGCCCGGGCCATCGGATGATGGAAACCTGGCATCCGCTCGGCGTCGTCGGCGTCATTTCCGCCTTCAATTTCCCGGTCGCGGTGTGGTCCTGGAATGCCGCCCTGGCGCTGGTCTGCGGCGACGCGGTGGTGTGGAAGCCGTCGGAAAAGACGCCGCTGACCGCACTTGCCTGCGAGGCCATCTTCAAGCGTGCGGTCAAGCGCTTCGGCGCGGACGCACCTGATGGCCTGGCGCCGGTGCTGATCGGCGACCGCGCCGTCGGCGAGATCCTGGTCGATCACCCCAAAGTGCCGTTGGTTTCGGCGACCGGCTCGACCCGCATGGGCCGCGACGTCGGCCCGCGGCTGGCCAAGCGCTTTGCCCGCGCAGTGCTCGAACTCGGTGGCAACAATGCCGGCATCGTCTGCCCGAGCGCCGATCTCGACATGGCGCTGCGCGCGATTGCCTTTGGAGCGATGGGCACGGCCGGCCAGCGCTGCACGACGCTGCGGCGCCTGTTCGTGCATGACAGCGTCTACGACGCCCTGGTTCCGCGCCTCAAGAAGGCTTACGAGAGTGTGTCTGTCGGCAATCCGCTGGAGACCTCCTCGCTGGTCGGGCCACTGATCGACAAGGCGGCATACGAGGCCATGCAGAAGGCGCTGAAGGAAGCCGCCGCCCATGGCGGCAAGGTGACCGGCGGCACGCGGGTCGAGAACGGGCACCCGGATGCCTATTACGTGCACCCGGCGCTGGTCGAGATGCCCAAGCAGGTGGCCCCTGTCACGGAAGAGACCTTCGCGCCGATCCTCTATGTGATGAAATATTCGGATTTCGACGCCGTGCTCGACGAGCACAATGCCGTGGGCGCAGGCCTGTCGTCGTCGATCTTCACCCGCGACCTGCAGGAATCCGAGCGTTTCCTGGGTGTCGACGGATCGGATTGCGGCATTGCCAATGTCAACATCGGTACGTCGGGCGCCGAGATCGGCGGTGCCTTTGGCGGCGAAAAGGAAACCGGCGGCGGCCGCGAGAGCGGCTCCGACGCATGGAAGGCCTATATGCGGCGCGCCACCAACACGGTGAACTATTCCAAGGCGCTGCCGCTCGCCCAGGGCGTGTCGTTCGACATCGACTGAGAACTTCGGGATTTTGATCGCCCGCATTGAAAGGCATCCCCGTTACGGGGATGCCGCACCGATCAGCTTCCAGCCGGCGGAAAACAGGCATTGAAAGCGGTGTCGACGATGGCCAGTTTGGCCGCCTGGACTGTCATGTATTCCTGGTAGAATGTATTCGACACCCACATCACCGAATGGCCGCGCTGGCCGAGCCAGCCGATGCTGCCGAGATTCTCGGCAGCGCGCAGCTTGCGGGCCAGATGGGTCCGCGAGAGCTTGAGCCATTTGGCGAAATCTCCGATCGAAACCACGCTGGTCGGAATCTGGTCCAGGCCGGCGTGATCGGGGTCGATGCCCGACATCAGCCAGTCCATGACGATGCCGCCATTGTTGAGCCAGATGAACAGCGAAAAGGTCTGGTTGGGTTCGCGCACCGGCTTGGAGGCAAGCAGGCCGTCCGCCACCAGAGGCTGCAGCCCGGCAACCATCTCGGGGTGTGCGAGGAACCTGGCCAAGCGGTCAGCGCCGTCGAGGCGATCCAGCGTCCGCAGATGGGCAAGGACCCAGCCGGTAAAGGTCTGCACGGTTGCCGCCGTCGGCTGCAAAGGGTGCGTACGGCCGTCGCCACCCGACACATACTCGGCGATGTGGTAGTGCAGCATCTCCTTGATGAAAGCGTCCGCCGTGTTGCGGCTGGCGACCGCATGCTGGTGCACGAACTCGATGAACCGCGATACCGTCAGTTCCTTGCGGCGGTCGTGCGGATCGCGCCTGAAATGCATGGCGAGGCCGACATGACCCATTAGCCAACGCTGCTGCGTGGCGAAAATGGAAGCCAGGCGAGGGCTCTCCTCATAGATTCGGATCAGCGCCAGGGACTGTTCCTGAACGTAGCGATGCAACGCCGGATGGCCGGCAATATCTTCCAATTTCAGCGCCATCCTCCTGGTGTTCCGGTTCAACTCCAAAAGCCGAGTTGCGCTCCACATTTTTCAGCCTTCCACGGCTGTGTCCAGAGGCACCAAATGCGAAGAGCAAGCCCAACCCGAACACGGGTCGGGCAACGACCGGTCCATGGTGGGATCGGCTAGCCGATTGCCATGCCCTGGGAAGCGCGCCGGTGATCTGCGGCTTGACGAGGATGGTGGAGAGTGAGTTACCGGGCCAAGCGCAATCGCGACAAGATCAGCCAGGTAATCCAGCTGCGCGAACCGCGCCGCGCGTCAGTCGTCTGCAAGGCGTTTCCAACTGGTCCATGGCGGCATCTCTCGCCCCCCAATACGCGACCAACCGGCCGGCTTTCGCCGGCTGGTTGGTACGGATCGGGATCAGCCGCAGACGCGAACCTCTTCGATCACCCTGTGGTGGTGGCGCCAGTGCTTGACCAGTTCGATATGGCAGCGATGATGCCTGTGGTGGCGGCGATATTCGCCGTACCGGTATTCGCCATCGTCATACTGAACGTTCCGGTCGCCATCATACTGATTGTCGTAATAGCGATCCCGGTGGTGACGGCGAATAACGATCCCACTGTCGGAATCGTCGTCCGGCAAATATCGATCGTCGTCGGACTGGATGGTCACGCTTGCCGCTCGCGTCGGCGCAGTGATCGCCGCTGTCGCGGCCAATGCCAACAGGGAAGCCAGAATCAACTTCTTCATCTCGTCCTCCTACACGTTCAAGACATGGTAACTCGCGGAAGAACTGGGCGTTCCGACTAATTTTACACTCTTTGCGACGCGGGAGACATCAAGGCGTTATCGTCCACCCGCTCCAGGCGCACGAAAGCTGTCAGCGGCAGGTGGTCGGAGGCAACGCGTGAAAGCGGCGTGTCATGCGCGTCGATGGCGGCAATCATGCCATGCCGGTTGGCCATGATCCGGTCGAGCGCCAGCAGCGGCAGGTTCGACGGGAAGGTGGGGACCGCCGGCGGCTGCGGGCCGAACGTCGCATGCAGCGTGTTGAGAGCGGAGCGGTTGCCAAGCCGCCATTCGTTGAGGTCGCCGAGCAGCAGGGTCGGTCTTTCGTCCGGGCTGTTCATCAGGTCGAGCACGACGCGCGCCTGCTGGGAGCGGGAGCGGCGCAGCAGGCCAAGATGGGCGGCGATGATGCGCAGCGTCCGGCTTCCATCGAGGTCGATCTCCGCCACCACCGCGCCGCGCGGCTCCAGCCCCGGAAGCTTGATCTGGTGCACGTCGCGAACGACGCCCTTCTTGAACAGCAAGACGTTGCCATGCCAGCCATGGCCCTTGCCGGTGGCGGAAATCGGCACCGGAACCAGTCCGGTTTCCCGTTCGAGCCGGGGCAGGTCGAGAAGACCATCACGGTCGCCGAAGCGGTTGTCGGCTTCCTGCAGGGCAATGACATCCGGATCGATTTCGCGGATGACGCGGATGGTCCGGTCCGGATCGAACTTCCTGTCGACGCCGATGCATTTATGGACATTGTAGGAGGCAACCAGCGTGCCGGTGGTGGCTGTCGTCTTGAGTGCGGCGGCGTTAGCTTTCTGCATCCGGCGGTCACGAAGGGACAGAAGCATGCTTGCCGGGAGGCTGCGTCCAATTCTGTGCATCTGTGCTGCTCGTTCTCGCTGGCTTCAATTCAGAAGCCGGATACAGTCAAAATAGGCAATTTCGGCGTATGTTCCATGACAGACGAGTTCCTCAAGCGCACCTCCGCCTTAGAGATAGGGTGAACCGAGCCACAATGCCCGGTCGAACAGCCTGATTAGGAACGGCCGGGCTCGCAAGGCTTCCAGCGTTACCGGCACGGCGGAGGCAATCGCCGACCCGATCCGCGCCTCGATCTCGCTGGCAAAGCCGGCATCGAGCACCTCCAAGTCGATCTCGAAATTGAGCCGCAGCGATCGGGCGTCAAGATTGGAAGATCCGACATAGGCCCACACGCCGTCGATCGAAAGCAGCTTCGAATGGTCGAATGGTCCCTCGGTTCGCCAGACACGGCAATAGTGTTTGAGCACCTGATCGAACTGCGCCATCATCGCGCGGTCGACGAGGAAAAGATTGTTCACCGCCGGCACCACGATGTCTATCTCGACCCCGCGCCTGCCGGCGGTGATCAGGGCGCTGATCAGTTCCCGATCCGGCAGGAAATAGGGCGACATCACGCGTATGGACTTGCGGGCGACCGAGAACGCACCGATCAGCAGCTTGTGGTTGGTCTCGTTGCTGGCATCCGGGCCGGAAGCGACCGCCCGCACCATCATCGGTGCGCCTGGCGACGGCGACAGCGGGGCAATGCGCCAGGCGTCGCCCTTCAGCGCCTCGTTGGTGGCGAAGCGCCAGTCTTCGGCGGCGACCGAAAAGAGGTCGGCGACGATCGGGCCGGTCACCCGGAAATGTGTGTCCCTGGCGCTGTTGGAGCCGGCGAATTCGGCGGAGAAGCCTTTGCGGATGTTCATGCCGCCGGTGAAGGCGGCGATGCCGTCCACCACCAGGATCTTCCGGTGGGTCCTCAGATTGGCGTAGGGCAGGCGCAGGCCCATGACGATGTTGCCGTTGAAGACGTCGGCGGGGATGTTGGCCTCGCGCAAATGCCCCAGGATGCTCGGCACCGAGTAGCGGGCGCCGACGGCATCGATCAGCACGCGGACGGTGACGCCGCGCCGGACGGCGCCGGCCAGCGCCTCGACGAAGAGCAGGCCGACGGCGTCATTGTCGAAAATATAGGTCTCGAGCAGGACGCTGCGCTCGGCGCCGTCGATCGCCGCGCACATGGCGGCATAGGCCTCGTCGCCGGTCTCCAGCACATCGATTGCGTTTCCAGGGTTGAGCGCGCGCCGCGCCACCCTGTCGCCGAGTGTCCGCAAGCCCGTGAACCGTTGCCCGTATCGCTCGACGATCAGGGCCTCTTCGACAGCGACGTCGCGCTCATGCTTGGCGGACACCACGCCGTCGGCAAACGGGCGCTGGGCGGTGATCGTGGCACGGCGGATGCGATTGATGCCGGCGACGGCGTAGATCAGCACGCCGAGGATCGGGGACAGCACCATCACGCCGACCCAGCCGGTGGCGGCGCGCACATCTTCCTTGGTCATGACGGCATGGACGATGCCGACCGTCGCCATCACCACGGAGATGATCGCCAGAATTTGCGGCCAGTGAGTCGCCAGGGTCGCCAACATGCCGAGACTATCCAGCGAGCGGTTGCAGAAGGCAATGCGGCCGGTCCTGCCGCGCATTCGCCGGATGGTGGCATGCGGCCCTGGCCGAAGGTTTCGACCAGCCGCAGAGATTGATGGGTAGAAGCTTCCCAACGGACCCTGTTCAGAAGGACAAACCTGACCTAGCGGAAGCATAGAGCCTGGCATCATCCTGTTCTGCTCAGAGCCTCCGAAGCCTCTTATGCTTTGGTGCGACCTCTATTGTATATCAGGATGAATGAACTTAATGATATGAACACTTTGATTGATGGCGAGGGGGGCGCCTAACGATGAAATTCAACTTCGATGAACCTCCCGGCGATGACATAGTTGCCGACACGTCGGCAGAATGCCAACGCCAATTGCTGCCTCTCGTCCGCGAGATCGTCCAGGCGGCCGTCGCTGCCGGATGGAGCGAGGAGGACGTTCTTCTGGGGTTTGTCGAACTTGCATGGGATTTGTATGAGAATCGTCGCGACGATCTGCAATGACCGGTAGCCAATCTGGTAGCTCTGCATTGCTGGCGGTGTCGCGGCTTTGCGTCGGCAGCTTTTCGCGGTAGGAATTTTTTCTTGACACGGTGATCTCAGCTAAGGTATATATT
>NZ_RZPF01000242.1:0-8244 GCF_004022735.1 Mesorhizobium sp. M7A.F.Ca.AU.001.01.1.1 | reverse complement strand
CTGCTGAAATCAGGCACCACGCTGAAGATCGACGCTTTCGCGGCAGACACCGGACAAGCGGTGAGCTTTTCCATTCCGCTCAACGGCTTCGCCGGCGCACTTGCCCGAACCGCGGAGCTTTTGACCAATTGATGTGAGCCGCAGGACTTAAAGCGCGCGCCGCCTGAACGCAGTCTCGCGGCAGGGCGGTGCGTCACTGCAGCAGAACATTTTTCAGTCAAACGACGATTGTTTTAAGCCGTTCGGCGATCAGGGCGGCAAGCCGAGCCGCCACTTCGTCCTTGCTCATCTCCGGCCATTCCTCGACACCGGCCTTTGACACGATCCGCACCCGGTTGCGATCGCCGCCCATCACGCCCGAAGAGCCGACGCCGCTTCCCTGCGACACGTCGTTGGCAACGATGAGATCGGCGCCTTTCTTCTTGAGCTTGGCCTCGGCGTTGCGCAGGAGATCCTGTGTCTCGGCGGCGAAGCCGATAACCAGGCCGGGTCGCTGGCTGTGATGGCCGACGCCGGCGAGAATGTCGGGATTCTCGACCATGCGCAGCACCGGCGGCCCTTCGCCCGCGACCTTCTTGATCTTCTCACCGGCCGAGTTCTCGGTGCGCCAGTCGGCCACGGCGGCGACGAACACCGCCGCATCTGCGGGCAAGAGCCGTTCCACCGCGTCGCGCATCTCCTGCGCACGCTCGACGTGAATGGTCTTCACTCCGGGGGGATCGGCGATGCCGACAGGGCCGGAGACGAGGCGCACATCGGCGCCGAGCCTGGCCAGTGCTGCCGCGATGGCATGGCCCTGCTTGCCGGACGAGCGGTTGGCGATGTAGCGCACCGGGTCGATCGGCTCATGGGTCGGGCCGGAGGTGACGATGATCTTGCGCGCCGACAGCGGCCTGGGGCCGACATCGAGCAGCGCCTCGACCGCAGCAACGATCTCCAGCGGCTCGGCCATGCGGCCTTCGCCCGCCTCATTGCTTTCGGCCATCTCGCCCCTGGCCGGACCGACGAAGGTGACGCCGTCCTTCTGCAGCGTCGCGCGGTTGCGGCGGGTGGCCGGATGCGCCCACATTCTGGGGTTCATGGCCGGCGCCATCAGCACCGGCTTGTCGGTGGCGACAAGCACGGTGGAGGCCAGATCGTTGGCGTGGCCGTTTGCGAGCTTCGCCATCAGGTCGGCGGTGGCGGGCGCCACCACCAGCAGATCGGCCTCGCGCGACAGCCTGATATGGCCGACATCGTGTTCGTCATTGCGGTCGAACAGCTCGGTGAAAACATGGTTGGCGGAGAGCGCGCCGACCGACAGCGTGGTGACGAATTCCTGCGCGGCCGATGTCATGACCACCCGAACCGCGGCCCCGCGCTCGCGCAGCCGGCGGATCAGATCCAGCGCTTTGTAGGCGGCGATGCCGCCGCCGATGATGAGCAGGATGCGCTTGCCGGAGAGGCTCATGCACCCTCCCAAGGATTGACTATGCTGATACCGCAATCGGAAAAGTCAGCAACGTTTCTAGTCACCACCGCAAAGCCCCGCGAGCGAGCAACCGAGGCGATCTGTGCGTCAAATTCGCGTATAGGACGTCCCAGAAATCGTCTGTTCGAAACAATCTCCGCGTATGCTTCGGCTTCGCGGTCACCGAACGCGAGCACTGGGGTCTTGAGCCATTTGGTGAAAAAGGCCCCGATGACACTACCCAGTGCAGCCTTACGCGTTCCGTCCGGCATGTTCGCAAGCCCAACGAGCAGCTCTGCCTTGGTCATCGCCGTGACATATGAGCGGGTCGCGAGCGAGCTATCCATCCAGGTAGCCACCCCTGCATCCGGCCGTGGTTTGAAGGTTTCCGAGATAACATTCGTATCCAGCACGAACATGGTTAGTCAAATTTCAGTGGCTCGCGCGTAGGGCCGCGCTCCGGCAACTCGACATCGAAACCGCCATGGGGCTCAACCAGCCTACGAATCGCGGCATAGAGTGACTCTCCCCGAGGGTCTTGGTCCACACCGTCCGAAAGAACACTCTTGGCAAGAACGCTACGCGCTTCCTCTTCCATTGAGACTCCCCTCACGGCAGCTCGCTCACGCAGTTTCTGCTTCACGTTGGTGTCGAGATTGCGGATGGTAAGTGTGCTCATGTTTTTGCTCCTTACCTCAACCTAGTCCATGAAAGCGTTGCTTTCAATGATAGCAATGCCGGCACTGCTGTCACCGAGAACTCAGATCATCTTCCAGGCGATATAGACCAGCGTCACGGCAATCACCCAGAGTGCCCAGCGGCCGGAACGGCTGTAGCGCGCCTCGGCCTTGCCGATGGCGTGGGCGGTGGTCTCGTCGAAGCGCAGGCCGTGCTCGGCCATCAGGTCGATCTCGCGCGACAGCCGGTCAGTGCGCGCCGCAAGCTCGGGCACCTGGCGGGCCAGCGTCAGCAGCGCCTTGGCGCCATCGCGCGCATCCATCATCATGCCACGCGGCCCAAGATTGCCTGATATCCAGTCGCCGACCACCGGCTCGGCAGTCTTCCACATGTTGAAGGCCGGGTCGAGCGTGCGCGCCACGCCCTCCACCACCACCATGGTCTTCTGCAGCAGGATCAGTTCGGGCCGCGTCGCCATGTCGAAGAGCTCGGTAACCTCGAACAGCAGCGTCAGAAGCTTGGCCATCGAGATGGTCTCGGCCGGCTGGCCATGGATCGGCTCGCCGATCGCCCGGATCGCCTGCGCGAAGGCCGCGACATTGTGCTGGCGCGGCACATAGCCGGCCTCGAAATGGACCTCAGCGACGCGCAGATAGTCGCGCGTGATGAAGCCGTAGAGGATTTCGGCGAGGAAGCGGCGCTCCTTCTTGCCGAGCCGGCCGGCAATGCCGAGATCGACGGCAACGATGGTGCCGTTCGCCTCGACGAACAAATTGCCCGGATGCATGTCGGCGTGGAAAAATCCGTCGCGCAGCGTGTGGCGCAGGAACGACTGGATCAGGTTTGTGGCGATGGTTTTCAGATCGTGGCCCGCCGCGACCAGTCCGGCAATGTCGTTCATCTTGACGCCGTCGACCCACTCCATGGTCAACACGTCGCGGCCGGTACGCTCCCAGTCGACGGACGGCACGCGAAAGCCGGGGTCGTGCCTGGTGCTTTCACCGAGCTCCGAGAGGGCCGCCGCCTCGAGGCGAAGATCCATCTCGATCTTGGTGGTCTGAGCCAGCGTCTGGGTGACCTCGACCGGCCGCAGCCGGCGGGACGAGGGGATGTATTTCTCCTGCAGGCGAGCGGCAAGGAAATAGCTTTCAAGATCCTGGAAGAAGCGGCGGCGCACGCCGGGCCGGATCACCTTGACCGCCACCTTGGTGGCAACGCCGTCATGCATGGCATCGGCGGCATGGACCTGGGCGATGGAGGCGGCGGCGACCGGATCGCCGAATTGAGCGTAGAGATCGCCGACTTTGCGCCCGAGCGAGGCTTCGATGGCCGCTATGGCTTCGGCCTTCGGAAAGGTGTGCATCTTGTCCTGCAACATGGCGAGATCGAGCGCCATGTCGTTGCCGACGACGTCGGGCCGCGTCGCCAGGAACTGGCCGAGCTTTACATAGGAGGGGCCGAGCCGGACGACCGCCTTGGCCAGCCGGTCGCTGCGCTCATAGGCCAGCGCGCGGCGGCGCGTGAACAGCCGTGCCATCCGCCAGCCGAACTTCGGCAGGCCGGACAGTTCCTCACCCGGCAGAGCGGCGACGACACCCTCGCGGACCAGCACCCAGCCGGCCCTTACGAGCCGGAATCCTGCACTGACATTGCTCATGGCAGCGCCAACCCTGCCGGCTCTTTGAACCGGCATAGCACGCGTCGATTGTGAGAAATGCGGTCCGGCCTCAAAGCTTCCAGCCCGAATGAAGTGCTGCAATACCGCCGGAATAGTTGCGGAAGGAAACGCGGTGGAAGCCGGCGCGGGAAATCATCGTCGCGAAATTCTGCTGGTTGGGAAACCTGGCGATCGATTCGACCAGATAGGAATAGGGCTCGCCGTCGCCGGTGACCATCTTGCCGATCTTTGGAATGGCGTTGAACGACCAGGCTTCATAGGCCTTGTCGAGCAGCGGCATCTCGACCTCGGAAAATTCCAGGCACAGGAAGCGCCCACCGGGCTTCAGCACGCGAAACGCTTCGCCCAAGGCCACCTCGATGCGCGGTACGTTGCGGATGCCGAAAGCGATGGTATAGGCATCGAATGTGGCATCAGGGAAGGGCAGTTCCTCGGCATTGGCCTCGACGAAATCGGTGTTGCCGGACAGGCCCTTCTTTTCGGCCCGGTCGCGGCCGACAGCCAGCATCGAGCCATTGATGTCGAGCACGGTGGCATGGGCATTGCCGTGGCTGGCATCGACGATGCGAAAGGCAATGTCGCCGGTGCCTCCGGCAACGTCGAGCACCTTCCAGCCCGCCCGTTTAGGCGGATTGAGCCAGGTGACCATGGCGTCCTTCCACAGCCGGTGCAGGCCGGCCGACATCAGATCGTTCATCAGGTCGTAGCGGTTGGCGACCTTGTGGAAAACATCGTTGACCAGGGACTGCTTGTCGCCAGCCCCTACACGCTTGAAACCATAGGAGGTTTCCATGCCGCCCGCGGCCGTGGTTCTCTCAACTGACATTTTTTTGATCCGTCATAAAACCGGCGGGACCATAGCCGATCGATGGTGCGGGCGCTATTGTTTAAGGCGCGGTGTTCAGCCGCGCTTCCAGGTGGCGGGTTTTCGAGACCTGGACGGACCGACGGGATGATTGAATGCCTTTGAAAGCGGAACTGCACTGCCACATCGAAGGGGCAGCGGCGCCCGAACTCGTCATCCGCCAGGCGCAGAAATACGGCAAGGACACCTCGCCCTATATCCAGAACGGTTCCTTCGTCTGGCACGATTTCACCTCCTTCCTGGCGGCTTATGATTTTTCCGCCGATCTGTTCCGGACCGAGGAGGACTATGCGCGGCTGGCCGACCACTATCTGACCAGCCTTGCCCGCGACGGCGCCATCTATTCCGAGGTGTTCACCTCGCCGGACCACGCTAAAAAAGCCGGCCTGTCGCCCAAGGCCTATACCGACGCGCTCGGCGAAGGCATGGCCCGCGCCAAGGCCAAGACCGGCATCGAGGGCCGCATGATCGTCACCGGCGTGCGCCATGTCGGCGTCGAGTCGATCGAGCAGGCGGCGCGCTTCGCGGCGCGCTGCGGGCATCCGCTGGTCACCGGTTTCGGCGTTGCCGGCGATGAGCGGATCGGTGATATGGAGGACTATGTCAGGGCTTTCGAGATCGCTCGCGAAGCCGGGCTCGGCATCACCATCCATGCCGGCGAACTGACGGGCTGGGAGACCGTCCAGGCGGCGCTGGATCACATCCGCCCGTCCCGCATCGGCCATGGCGTGCGCGCCATCGAGAACCCGGACCTCGTCCGGCGCATCGCCGACGAGGGTATCGTGCTGGAATGCTGCCCCGGTTCCAACATCGCGCTCAAGGTGTTCGACAGTTTCGCCGATCATCCGTTTCCGGCCCTGCAGGCGGCAGGCTGCAAGGTGACGCTCAATTCCGACGATCCGCCCTATTTCTGGACCTCGCTCAAGCGTGAATACGATATCGCTGCCGAGCATTTCTCGATGAACGACAAGGCGCTGACCGCCGTCACCAGAACGGCCATCGAGGCCGCTTTCGTCGATAGAAAGACAAAGACGGCACTTCTTGCCCGGTTGAACAGCGCGGCACGCTGATTTCCGCCGACAAAGCTGTGGTCGGTGCGGGCCAAGCGGTTCCTTGGCCGGCGCATTGCCGCTAGGGTTCGCCCAGGCAGCTTGAAGCGCGGCGCGTCCGAAAGGGCGATGCGCGCATTTTCGGGCGCAGGCATCAGGAGAACACCATGCAGGGCGTCACCGTCGTCGACCACCCGCTTGTCCAGCACAAGCTGACCATCATGCGCAAGAAGGAAACCTCGACGGCGGGCTTCCGCCGGCTGCTGCGCGAAATCTCGCTGCTGCTCGGCTACGAGGTCACCCGCAATCTCGAACTGACGACGACGACCATCGAAACGCCGATGGAAACGATGGAAGCGCCGACGCTCGAGGGCAAGAAACTGGTCTTTGCCTCGGTGCTGCGCGCCGGCAACGGCTTGCTGGAAGGCCTGCTCGACCTGGTGCCGGCGGCGCGCGTCGCCCATGTCGGTCTCTACCGCGATCACGAAACGCTGGAGGCGGTCGAATATTTCTTCAAGGCGCCGAGCGACCTCGCCGACCGGCTGGTGATCGTCGTCGATCCGATGCTGGCCACCGCCAATTCGGCGATCGCGGCGATCGACAAGCTGAAAGAGCGCGGCGCCACCAACATCCGTTTCCTTTGCCTGCTGGCGGCGCCCGAAGGCATCGAGCGCTTCATCAAGGCGCATCCGGACGTTCCCGTCTTCACCGCTTCGATCGACCGCCAGCTCAACGAGAAGGGCTACATCATGCCCGGCCTCGGCGACGCCGGCGACCGCATGTACGGGACCAAGTAATATCAGACCAAGTCGCCTGGTACGATTTACCAAATATTTACGAAAAGGCGCGGTTTTGGCGCGCGTTAAAGCGGCAAACACCATCCGGGCTTAACGATCGGCTGTCACTACAGCGCCGCGCGTCCGTTTCGGACGCGCAAAGGACGCTGTAGCACTTTGATTTTGTGCATGAGCCTTTCCGAAAATCGTTCCCGATTTTCGGGGTCATGCGGCGAGGCCGATCCATGCTGCGCAAACTTCTGATCCTCGCCGTTTTCGCCGGTACATCGGCATCGATACCGATTGTGTATCAGTCGAATCCGCAACTCGTCGAAAACCTGCTGAGGTCGGCGGTGCCGGGCAAACAAGCGGTCGAAGCCCAGCCGAACGTCAATCTGGCATCGGTGCCCAACAAGCCCGCGGCACCGCTGCCGATGGGCCGCAAGGTCCTCGTCGCGGCAGACGAACGCGGGCATTTCTCGTCACCCTTCAAGCTCAACGGACGTCAGGTCGACGGCATGATCGACACCGGCGCTACATTGGTCGCCATCAACATTTCGACGGCACGCAGGATCGGCCTGTCGCTGAACGCTTCCGACTTCAACCGCGAGGTCAACACCGCCAACGGCACCATCAAGGCGGCTGTGGCCATGATCGACCGCCTGCAGATCGGCAGCATCACCGTCAATGACGTCCAGACCATCGTGCTCGACGACAGGGCGCTGCGCACCAATCTGATCGGCATGAGCTTCCTCAACCGGCTCGACAAATACCAGGTCGAGAACGGCACGCTGCTGCTCGTCCAGTAAGGCTATTCGTTTTCCCAAATTCCCAAGGGAAAGCGCTATGCGCTTTTTCCCAGGGAGAACCGTTTCACACTTTTCCTGGAATTGCTCTAGCCGCGCGGCAGAATCCGCCGGATGACCGACTTGTCGGCGGGCGGCTTCGAGGCACCGACCATATAGGCCGAAAGCACGGTTGCCGCGGCGGCCTCGGCATCGGCCGATGAGCGGGCATGGATCAGCGCCAGCGGCTCGCCGATCCCAACCTCCGCACCGACCGGCAATAGTCTGGTGATGCCGACCGCAGGGTCGATCTGGTCGTCCGGCCGCGTGCGTCCACCTCCCAGGCCGACCACTGCGAGCCCGATATCGCGGGTGGCGATGCCGGTGACGAAGCCATTTGCGGTCGCCTTGACGGCAAGTTCGATCGCCGCCGCAGGCAGATATTTTTCCGGTTTCTCGATGAAATCGGCGGGGCCGCCAAGCGCGGCCACCATGCGTGCGAAAGTGGCGGCGGCGCGGCCGCTGGCGAGCGTCTCGGTGGCGCGCCGCATGCCATCCTGGTTGGACGACACCAGCCCGGCCGACTGCAGCATTTCGGCGGCCAGCGCCAGCGTCACATCTTCGAGCCGACGGTCACGATACCGGCCGGTGAGGAAATCGACGGCGTTGCGCACCTCGACTGCGTTGCCGGCGGCCGACGCCAGCGGCTCGTTCATGCCGGTGATCAACGCCGAGGCCTTCAGTCCGGCGCCGTTGGCGATCTCAACCAGGCTGTTGGCGAGTGCGGTGGCGTCGCGCGATTTTTCCATGAAGGCGCCGTTGCCGACCTTGACGTCGAGCACCAGCGATTGCAGCCCGGCCGCCAGCTTCTTCGACAGGATCGAAGCGGTGATCAGCGGCACCGATTCGACCGTGCCGGAGACGTCGCGGATCGCATAGAGTCGTCGATCGGCGGGCGCGAGG
>NZ_RZPF01000241.1:0-8258 GCF_004022735.1 Mesorhizobium sp. M7A.F.Ca.AU.001.01.1.1 | reverse complement strand
GTACCGGGGCGCGGTTCACGTGACAGGAAAAGACATTCATGAACACCGAGATGCGGGTCATCTCGACATTGCCGAGGCCGAGTTCGCGCGGCGGCACGGCCGGCCGGACCGCCGAGATGATGCCGTCGGCGGGGCTGACCACCAAGCGGTCGTCGACCGGCGTGACGCGCTCGGGATCGCGGAAGAAATAAACGCACCAGGCCGTCAGGATCAGACCGATCCAGAACAGGACCGAGGAGAAATAGCCGAGGAAAAGCGTCGCCGCGCCAAAGGCCGCGATGAAGGGATAGCCTTCGCGATGGATCGGTACGAACGCGTTCTTGACCGTATCGACAAGGCTCATCAGCTAAAAACAGGCTCCGTTTCAAGTCCGGCCTCAATAGCCGAAAGCCCCCCTCGCCGCAACGCAACAATCGGCGGCGCGGGCGAACGGGCAAGGGCCTGTCGCCTCAGGATAGCCGAACGCTCCGCGTTCGTGAGGTCGCGACCGGCTCGCATGCCTGTGCCACTGGCGTCAGAATTTCGAGACAATCAGCCCAGATCAGTTGGCACCATCGGCTTCGGCGCGCACAAAATGTTCTTCGATCTCAAGCCTATGGGCATCCGCCAGCGGATCTTCGGCGCCCGACCTCAAGAGCGCGCTCCCGTTGGGAGAGGACACCAAAAACAGCAGTCTACCGTCAGCAGCAACTGTCCAACTGACGACCGATCCTCCCTCGCTCGGAATCAGCATCGATGGCAAAGCAACTGCTCCTGCCGTATCAATTCCAGCCCTGCGCAAAAGAAGGTCGAGGGCTGCTGGTGCCCCGTATTCATCAGCCAGTTCGATGACTGTCGCTATTGAATCAGCGCCGACATGCGACAGCTTCAGACCGACACGTGGAGCACCTTCGCCAAGTAACTCATCAACGCTATCGACCGGTCCGAGGTCGAGTTGCAGTTCTGTACCATCAGCAGCCAGGTACTGGTATGCAGCCGCATGCGTTGGCGTGACTACGCACAAACGCACCCTGCCGGCGTTGGTTACGACCGGAAATGTCATCTGCTTCTCGCCATCTATGTCCAACATCCGTCCTTTGCCGAGCCCGAGCTTAACCTCGGGCTGCGGCAAAGCTGCACAGGCGAGCCCGATGCCCACTTCAAGTCGGCTCGTCATCACTGCTTTCAGATGGAACACCGAACGATGGCGCAATCGAGGTTCGCGCCTGGAGTTGGCCATCACAATGTCAAGAGTGGCCTCCTGGCATTCGGCATCGTCGACAATCTCCAGTTCAGGCCAGGAGGCTATCCAACCCACTGCGCGGGCAAGCATCGGGACGCTGTCTTCCTCCTTGTAAAAAAGATCGTCGAGTCCATCAAGGAAATCAGCGCGGCCACCTTCGAATCCAGTCTGTTCCTCCGCTTCCTTGGGATGTTCCCGGACCCAAGCAACCATCTGTTTCAAAATAGCTAAATGGTTTTCTGCTCGCATTCCAGCCAAAGCCAAATGCACATCCGAGGTGACTTTATCGAGGTGATCACGGTAATTGTGAATAAATTGGCTATGGCCGCCATTAGCCACTTCCATCCCGTATAGGTAAGCGTGAAAAAACTGCCTCGCTGACGGCGGTATTTCGTGATCTTTGTAGAGGCCCTGATCAAACATTGCGGTCACGAAATCCATGACTGCAGTCACGAGGTCAGCAACGTAGTTTTCCTTAGCGGCGCGCTCGACTGCTGAAAACGGGACAACAATTGAAGTCACGCGCGGACTGGCCGTCGGTTGCTCCGGCTGGTGCGCCGAAATCGTTGTCGACTGCTGCAGCCTTTTCTTTCGCGAAAAAATTCCGAACATTCCAAAGCCTTCTTACCCGGAGGAAAGCAATACCGGTAGATCAGAGTCTGTCAGCAGAATATCACTTGGAAAAGTGGATAAAAAGGCGCTTGAAATTCATTTTCACTGCGTCTTACCAATATTTTGAAGAACACTTCAACCGATAGTTTGAAGAACACTCCAAAAACTGACCTCGAGGCTTCGTCGCGAACTCAGCAAAGAGCAGCCAAACCAAAATTATCGGTTCTGTGCCTGTCGGCAGACCGCTGCCTCGCCCGTCCTTGGTGAGACAGCGCCATCATGGACCATTTGGCGATGCTGACGCACTCAACAAGGAGTCCCCTACATGCAGAAACCACCTGCCCCCCAAGCGCATCTCGTCACTGCCGGTCTCGCTTTCGGCGAGTCGCCGCGCTGGCATGACGGACGGCTGTGGCTTTGCAACTGGGGCACCGGCGAGATTATCGCCGTCGATGCCGACGGCAACCGCGAGGTCATGCTCACCGTACCGGCTGTCCTGCCCTACTCCATTGACTGGCTGCCGGATGGCCGCCTGCTCGTCATCTCCGGCCGCGAAGGGCTGCTGCTACGACAGGAGGCCGACGGGAGCCTCGTCACTCGCGCCGATTTGCGTGACCTGTCGAAAAGCCCTTGGAACGAGATCGTCGTCGACGGGCGCGGCAACACCTATGTCAATGGCGGCGGACCGGCGCCGGCTTCTGGCGAGCATTTCAGCCCCGGCACCATCGTGTTGATCACGCCGGACGGCGCGGTCCGGCAGGTGGCGGAAAATATCGCCTTTGCCAACGGCATGGCAGTGAGCCCGGACAACAAGACGCTGATTGTCGCGGAATCCCATGCCAATCGGCTGACCGCCTTCGACATTGCCGCCGACGGCAGCCTTGCCAACCGAAGGGTCTGGGCCGACCTCGACGGCTATCCCGACGGCATCTGCCTCGATGCCGAAGGGGCGGCCTGGTATGCGGATGTTCCCAACAAGCGTTGCGTGCGGGTGCGTGAAGGCGGCGAGGTGCTGCAGACAGTGACCGTCGATCGCGGCTGCTTTGCCTGCATGCTGGGCGGCACCGACAGGAAAACGCTGTTCATTCTCGCCGCCGAATGGCGCGGCTTCGAGCATATGGTCAGCGACGCCCGCACCGGCCAGGTGTTCAGCGTCGAAGCGCCGGCACCTGGCATCGGCTGGCCGTAACAGCCTTGCTACAGCCCGGGAACCCTCTGATAGTTGGCGATGTCGGCGCGAACGCCGAGCCGGGCGATCGTCTCCTGCGGGTTGAAGGCGATGCGCTCGTGCGCGGCCTTGACGATCGGCACGACATTGTCGACGGCCGCCTGGCTTTCCCATTCGACGATGGTGACGAGGTTGAATTCGCCCGGCCCGGAGAATTGCTCGAGCAGGAAATCCTGCACGAAGCCATGCTGCAGGCGCAGCAATTCATGCGTTGTCCTGACCTTGGCGAGTATCTCCTCGCGGGCGCCGGCCGGGACGACGAATTTGTCCACCCTGAACACGCTGCCGCCGTTAACAGTCTGATTTATCTTGCTCATTTCGATTGCTCCGTTCCTGGATCATGGTGTTTTTTGGGCTCCAGGAACGGCCTACAATCTCAACTTAAGTTGAGATCAAGTGCAAAAATCAGATCACACGCCGAACCTTCAATTCACCTCCGACGTGCGCCGGCGGACGATGACACCAAGTTCGTCGCCTTCGCGAGCCAAGCGCAGCCGCTCTTCGGCCTCGGTCGCCTCGCGCTGGCGGTCCCACATCGAGGCGTAGAGGCCATGCTTGCGCATCAGCTCGGCATGGGTGCCGCGCTCGGCGATCTGGCCGTCCTGCAGCACGATGATCTCATCGGCCGTGATCACCGTCGACAGGCGGTGAGCGATGACGATGGTGGTGCGGCCACGGCTGACCAGATCGAGCGCGGCCTGGATCTCCTGTTCGGTGTGGCTGTCGAGCGCCGAGGTCGCTTCGTCGAGCATCAGGATCGGCGGCGCCTTCAAAATGGTGCGGGCGATTGCCACGCGCTGCTTCTCGCCGCCCGAAAGTTTTAGCCCGCGTTCGCCGACCATCGACTTGTAGCCGTCAGGCAATCGCTCGATGAACGGGCCGATCTGAGCGAGTTCGGCCGCCTTGCGCATATCCTCCTCGCTGGCACCGATGCGGCCATAGCGGATGTTGTAGGCGATGGTGTCGTTGAACAGCACGGTGTCCTGCGGCACCATGCCGATCGCCCCGCGCAGGCTCTCCTGCGTCACGTCCCTGATATCCTGGCCATCGATCAGCACCTGGCCGCCCTGCACGTCGTAGAAGCGGAACAGAAGCCGCGAGATGGTCGACTTGCCGGCACCCGAAGGCCCGACAATGGCGACGGTCTTGCCGGCCGGCACCTCGAAGCTGATGCCCTTCAGGATCTTCCGGTTCGGGTCATAGGAGAAGTGCACGTCGCGGAACTCGACCTTGCCGGCGCTGACCGCGATTGGCCTGGCATCCGGCTTGTCGACGATCTCCTGCGGCACATCCAGCAGATCGAACATCTGCTCGATATCGGTGAGCCCCTGGCGGATTTCGCGGTAGATGAAGCCGATGAAATTGAGCGGCACCGACAGCTGCATCAGCATGGCGTTGATGAAGACGAAGTCACCGACCGTCTGCGTGCCGGCCTGCACTTCGAGCGCCGACATGCACATGACGATGACGGTGCCCAGGCCGAAGATGATGCCCTGCCCGAAATTCAACCAGCCAAGCGAGGTCCAGATGCGCGTCGCGGCGACCTCGTAGCGTGCCATGGAGCGGTCGAAGCGCTCGGCTTCCATGCCCTCATTGTTGAAATATTTCACCGTCTCGTAGTTGAGCAGCGAGTCGATTGCCTTGGTGTTGGCGTCGGTATCGCTGTCGTTCATGTCGCGGCGGATCGAGATGCGCCAGTCGCTGGCGCGGACCGTGAACCAGACATAGACCCAGACGGTGACCGCGACGACGACCACATATTTCCAGCCATAGGTGTAGGCGAAGATGCCCGTGGTCAGCGCGAATTCGAGGATGGTCGGCGCCGTGTTGAGCATGATGAAGCGCACGATCGTCTCGATGCCCTTGGTGCCGCGCTCGATGATGCGCGACAGGCCGCCGGTGCGGCGCTCGAGATGGAAGCGCAGCGACAGTTGGTGCATGTGAACGAAAGTACGGAAGGCGAGCTGGCGCACGGCATATTGGCCGACGCGGGCAAACAGCGCGTCGCGCAACTGATTGAAGCCAAGCTGCACCAGGCGCACGACATTGTAGGCGACGACCAGCATGACGGGCGCCAGCAGGAAGCTCGGCAGCGGCGGCGCCGATTTGGCGTCGCCGGCCAGCGCGTCGGTCGCCCATTTGAAGAAATAGGGACCGGCGACCAGCGTCAGCTTGGCGACGACCAGCAACAGCGTCGCCCATGTGACCCGGGCTCTCAGATCGGCGCGATCCGCTGGCCACATGTAAGGCCACAAATTGAGCAGCGTCTTGAAAGTCGAGGAGTCGGAGACGGTTTTTTCGGCCATTTCTTGTGCCTTCTTCTTATTTCAGCGGCCGGAGCAGCAGGAATTGACGAGAGCGGCCACCGATGCGGAGACATCGGCGAGCGCGGCATGGTCGATCGCATAGCGCGAGCGCTGGCGATCGGGCTCGAAGCGAACCAGCCCGGCTTCGACCAGTATTTTCAGATGTTGTGACACGGTGGACTGCGCCAGATCTAAGCGGTCGACGACCTCGCGGCAGCAGCAGGAACTGCTCGTCGATAGGTGTTTCAGGATTTCGATCCGCGCCGGATGGGAAAGCGCTGCAAGTCGGGCGGCGACCGCACGGCTGTCCGGACCGCCGCATGATGCGTTTGTTTCCATCAGGGATTCTGCCATCGTTCATCGGCGATAGACGATGAACGGGCACGGGGCAAGCTAACCCTATGGGCAGAGCGCCGGAACCGCCAATCTCCCCCTCGTGGGAGAGATGTCCGGCAGGACAGAGAGGGGCGCGAAGGATCGCGACTTTCCACGATCAAAGCATTACGAGCAGCCGTAAGGTAGCTCGACCGGATTTGGCCGACAGGCTGGCGAGACAGCGCCCTCCTCTGCCCTGCCGGGCATCTCCCACAAGGGGGAGATTGCGCTCAACCGTCGGCGCTCAAACCCTACTCCGTCTTGGCGGGCGCTGTCGTTGCCTGCTCGCCCATGGCCTTGAGGTCGGCGGCTTCGCCTTCCTTCGACTTTTCCGGGACCTTGAACACCTGGCCCGGCCAGATGCGGTCGGGATCACTGATCTGGTCCTGGTTGGCGAGGTAGATGGTCGAGAAGCGTACGCCGTGGCCATAGACGCGCCGCGAGATCCGCCACAGCGTGTCGTTGCGGCGGATGATGACGGCGCCGTCGGCATGTTCAAGCTTGGGCGCCACCGTCTCGGGCACATCGCTTGGCGGCGTCGCCTCCGCCATAACGGCCGGAGCCTCGGTGGCGGGAGCAGGCGTCGTGGCCGCGGCCGGTGCCTCGGCGGCGGTAGGTGCGGCCGGCTTGGGCTGAACGGGCTTCGGCGCCGAGGGTGCCACGGCGGCGATCGCTTCGCCGGGCTCACGCTCGAACGGTACGGCCGCGCGGGCCACAACTGTCACACCGTCGGCATCGAGGCCGTCGACATGGATTGTGTAGCTGCCGACCGGAACGTCGCGCGTCGCCTCGACCAGGAAATGACCGTCCGTCGAAGTTTGCGCGTCACCGAGCAGGATGTCGTTGGCATAGGCGCGCACCTTGCGGCCGGCATCGGCGAGGCCGGCGACAAAGATCTTGCTGCCGTCGATCTCGACCGCCTCGACGACGATCTTGGGCTCGGTCACGCCTGCAGCGGGCGGCGTCGCCGGCGCTGCAGGAGCCGGTGTTGCGTCGACCACGGCTGGCGCTGGGGCGGCTGGCGCCGGAGCGGTTGCGGGGGCTTCGGCTGTGGGAGCAGCCGGCGCGGCGGCCGGAGCAGCCGGCTTTGTCTCGGGTGCGGGAACGGTCAGCAATTCGGCCGGCTTGCCCGGCTCCTCGACCATGGCCAGCACCTGGCCGGCCGCATCCTTGGGAACCGAAACGACGGCGGTCTGCACCGAGGGCGTTACGACGTCACCGGTGGTCGCGCGCAGCGCGATCGTATAATCGCCGGGCTTCAGCGGATCATCGAGAATGATAACGAAGGCGCCATCGGGACCAGCGACCGTCGAGCCAAGCACCGTCGAGCCATTGAGGATTTCGACCTTGGCGTTGGGCGCCGCATTGCCGGCGACGACAATCGAGCCATTGCTTTCAACGCGCACGACGTCGAAAGACGGTGCGACCGGACCGGCCGCAGCCGGCGCGTCCGCGGCCGGTGCGGCCGGTGCCGTTGCCTGGGGCACTGCGGCGGGAGCCGCCGGGACCTCAGCGGCGGGCAGCCGCGCTTCGGTGCCGGGATCAGCCGATTTTGCCGCTGCGGGCGGCGTCTGCGCCGCCACTTGCGCCGGCGGCGTGGGATTGAGATACGGGTCGAGTGCGCCCGCTACATAGGCGGTTCCCGCGGCCGCAACGGTCCCACCCGCCGCGAACAGGAACGCCTTCAGTGGATTAATTGCCATATTTCCCTACCCCTTAGCCACCTAACGCCGGTCTAGCCTGTTTTAGCAATACCGACAAGAAAAAGCCCAGGCCGTTAACCCTTGGGGCTTGACCGCGCTTTCAGACCCAATCACCAATCATCGACATGAACACGATTCGATCCGTCTGCGTCTATTGCGGCTCGTCTCCGGGCCGCGATGAAATCTATATCAAGGCCGGACACCTGCTCGGGCGCTCAATTGCCAAAGCGGGATTGCGGCTGGTCTATGGCGGCGGCACCAAAGGCATCATGGGCGCTGTCGCCGAAGGCGCGCTCAAGGCCGGCGGCAAGGTGACGGGCATCATTCCGCGCTTCCTGATCAACAAGGAGGCGAGCGAAACAGCGCTTGACCGGCTCGATGAACTCTTGATCACCGACAACATGCACGAGCGCAAGCACAAGATGTTCGAGAAATCCGACGCCTTTGTGGCACTGCCGGGCGGCATCGGCACGGTCGAGGAGATCGTCGAGATCATGACCTGGGGACAACTTGGCCATCATCGCAAGCCGATCGTCTTCGCCAATGTCAAAGGATTTTGGGATCCGATGCTGGCGCTGCTCGATCACATGGCCGCCGAAGGCTTCATCCACACCGCGCAGCGGGTCAAGCCGCTGGTCGTCGACGACCCCGAAGCGATCGTCGCCGCCATCATGGTAGCCGGATCGTCCGTCGACGCCCCGACCGAGGGCGTGCAGTCGGTGATCGACAAGATGTAGGGCGATAAGGAATCGGGGCAGTAAGGCAGTATGTGAATTGCCTCGAGTGTCCTGCCTACTCCCCTACTCCCCTAC
>NZ_RZPF01000023.1:0-19042 GCF_004022735.1 Mesorhizobium sp. M7A.F.Ca.AU.001.01.1.1 | reverse complement strand
GTCATTGCAAGCGCGCACAGAAAGGCGCTGGATTATATCGGCGGCGATCAGAGGATCGTCCGCCACCAATTTCGACCAGTCCGAAACAATGCCGATTTCATGTTGTGACATCGCGCGCCTCCCATTTACGGCCTAACAGCGATGTCTAAATTATGTTCCACTAATAGTTTCGCGAGGCGGACCGCTCTTTGTCACTGCGGTCTTCTGATCGATGAAAACCACGCCCGCTGCCTCCAAGCCTCGACGGATGGCAGCCAGCTTGGCGGGACTGGGAATCCTTCGCCCGCTCTCAAAACTGCCAATCGTTCCTTCGCTGAGGCCGCACTTCGCGGCGAGTCGCACCTGCGACCACTTCAGGATCGCTCGTGCAGCTCTGCACTGCTGGGGTGTAAGGGGTTGGGTCCCTGAGACGGTGGCGCTTCGCTTGTTCACATCCTGACGGTCCTTCGCTTCGGTGGGACACGGCTTTGCACCAGGCCCGCCTTGTCCAGATCCACCGTGACCATTGTCCCGAGCGACACCGTGACCTTGTCGCCGTCGATCCGCTTAACGTCGCCGGATAATTCCATCTGCTGGCCCCTGGTCAGCCTGGTTGCCGGATCAATGACCGAATGCGGAAGACCGGGGATCGACACGCTGACGCGGTCCTTCGTGACGCGCTTCAGCACCGTCGCCATGACCGCCACCTCGTCGCCGACTTTATTGCCATGCTCTGATTCTGGGGCGGCATCTGCCGGCGTCAAGGATTAGCTGCGTCTGATATAGAAAAGTCCGCGGGCGTGGCTCGGCGCCAGCGTATTATTTCGTTACTCGGCCTTTTCGGAACCTTCCCGCGCACGGCGCGTTCGGCCCGCTGTATTCGCGGACCCTCATATAAAAGTGGACAGGCGGGAGGCAAACAAGGGTGGGGAGGAGTGTTGCCATGTCGAAGCGAGAAATAGGGATATCTTCGGCCCTCGATCGGCGCATTGCCGATCTCAGGGCCAGGATGCAGGACGCCCGGATCACGGAATACGAAATGAAGACCTTTCAAAAAGTGGCTTCAGCCATGGGAGGCGACGGAGGCTCCCTGCGTCTCGATGCCGACGACCTGATCGCGGCATCCTTTGTCGTCGATGCGCTGGGTGAACCGACGCTCAACTGACGACGGGCGATCTGGCTTCGCGCGCCGTTTTGCCCTTGCCCGGCCGGCAATTGGCCCACGCCTTCACACTTTGAAACAGGATGGCTGCTTTCCAGCGGCCGTCCTGTGGCGTCTGCCCAAGCGTCTGTCGCAAGTCATAGGCAGGGGCTGGTTGGCCGGTGGATTTGATTCCGCCGCCGACATCGAATTGGAGGGAAAGTCTTATCAATTTGTTTGGGTTGGTGCGTCATAGTAGCGACGGCTAACGGAGTGGACGCGATGAAGCTCGATCTGTCGCCGACGAGCTGGGGCAGGGTGATCGCTGTCACGGCAGTCGGTACGGCATTCTTCATTGCCGTGGCGTTCTTCGTCGATTCCTTCAATTTTCCCTATCTTTCGCCCGAGGCCGTGTGGCGGGCGCAGATGACCGACCTGATGCTGCCTTTGGTGCTGGGCGGCTCGTTTCTGTTTTTCCTGATGTGGAAGATTCGCCAGCTGGCCATCGCGCAGCGCGATCTCAGCGTCATCGCCGCGACCGACAGCCTGACGGCGGTGCTGAACCGTGGCGCCTTCTCGATGCTGGTCGAAGCCTATCTCGAGCAGACCCGCAAGCAGGAGCAGACCCGTTCGGGGGCGCTGCTGATCATCGACGCCGACCACTTCAAGTCGATCAATGACCGCCTGGGCCATGATTGCGGCGATCAGGCCCTCAAACTGATAGCGCAGGCGATCAAGGGGCAACTGCGTGGCAGCGATATCGTCGGCCGCATCGGCGGCGAAGAATTCGGCGTGTTTCTGCCCGGCGTGGATCCCTCGCAATCCTGGGTGGTTGCCGAAAGCATCCGCCGGCGTATCAGGGAGATGGAATTCTCACCCGGCGGCAGGCCTTGTCCGCTTTCCGTCAGCATCGGCGGCACAAGCTTTACCGGCCCGATCACCTATGAGGAAATTTTCTCCGCTGCCGACAGAAGGCTTTACACGGCCAAGTCGAACGGACGCGATCAAGTCAGCTTCGATCCGGCCGGAACGTCTCCGGCGCCTGCGCCCGGCGTCGCCACCGTGCATTGATGGCAGAAACTTGCAGAAGGCTGATCGGGAAGCTCTCGAAACAGACGCTCCTTCTATGTTTCCAAATGCTTATAATCAGCCGCAAGGAATCCGATCCTTACGGATAGCATGCCGGCTCGATGGGCCATGGACTGCAACCGCTTGCCGGTATACTCCCCCGCGTTGGCGATTTTCGTTGTCGGCAGAAACGGTTTTGACTCTGAGTTTCCAAGCGTTCCGGCCGACAGCGATCATGATTTTTGATGCTGGCGAACATATGCGGAAACGGTCAGGTAAACACAGCTATTATGATCCATTTGTTCAACGGCTTTCAGGACCCCTTCGGTGGCAGTGACCTTGAAGCTCTGGAACTGTACCGGTTGTTGAGTGTCG
The DNA here is from genome assembly GCF_004022735.1 of Mesorhizobium sp. M7A.F.Ca.AU.001.01.1.1. NCBI lineage: Bacteria > Pseudomonadati > Pseudomonadota > Alphaproteobacteria > Hyphomicrobiales > Phyllobacteriaceae > Mesorhizobium > Mesorhizobium sp. M7A.F.Ca.AU.001.01.1.1. The sequence goes on along the minus strand of NZ_RZPF01000023.1, from coordinate 16,479 downwards.
ATTCCGAGGTGCATCTGTGGGCAACCTCCTCCAGCGTGTCCGGCGAGTTGATGCGGAATTTCCCGATTCGCCGCGTCTCGCTGTCGAAGTGGGATGTACCGAATGGCGGTACCTACGTCTTTCTCGGCTCTCATTGGCGCAACAAGATATGGCCTTACCTGATCCCGCGGCCGCGCCGGCTGATCTATGTCTTCAATACCTTTCACCCGAAAATCATCTCGCTGACGAGACGCATGCCCCGCATGCTGAACTGGCCCGACGCCGAACTGGTGCTGATTTCCGATTTTCAGAGACGGATGCTCCAAGTCGATGGCACCGTGCATCCGTCTCCGATCGATATCGAACGTTTTTCACCACGGCGTCTGGGTTCGGATCGTCCCTTCACCGTCGGACGCTTGAGCCGCGATGGGCCGGGCAAACATCATCCCGATGACATACCCCTCTACAAGACATTGCTGGCCGAAGGTACAGCCTTGCGGATACAGGGAGGGATAGGGCTCAAGGACAGCCTCATGCCGCATCCGCAACTCGAACTGTTCCCACCCGGCCAATTTTCCGCCGAAGAGTTTCTGCAGACGCTCGACGTGTTTTATTATCGCACCGGTTGGCATATGGAAACCTTCGGTCGCGTGGTGTTCGAGGCGATGGCCTGCGGGTTGCCCGTGGTCTGCCATTCATATGGCGGTTATTCCGACCATATCAGGCATGGCGAAAACGGTTTCTTGTTCGAAACGACGCAGCAGGCGGCGCGCATCCTGGCCGATCTCAAAGCCGACCCGGCGCTGCGGGCGGCAGTGGGCCTCAAGGCACGGCAGACCGTCGAGCAGACCTATTCTTCCCAAGCTGTGCGACAGAGGCTGGATTTCTACCTGCGTTAGCTGCACGTCATCCTTTGGGCCATGGGACATCCTTGGCGCAACAACATGCCCGCTGTCATCGATCTCGACATCGCGCTAAAGCAGGCACGCAAAGCGGACGAATGGGGCCGACAGCCAGCGGCGTGCCACAGACTGGGCAGGACTTCTTATCGATGACTTTGATGGGCGCGGCGGCACTGCTGATCCTGATCCTGACTTACGCCGGTGTCGCCATTGGCCGCATCCCCGGCCTGCGCCTCGACCGGGCAGGGATCGCGCTTCTCGGCGGGGCCGCGATGATCGCCATCGGCGCGCTCAGCATGGAGGATGCGTACCGGGCGATCAATTTCGATACCATCACGCTTCTGCTCGGCATGATGATTGTGGTGGCGCATTTAAAAGTGTCGGGCGCCTTTCGTGGCCTTGGCGCCGTCGCCATCGAGCACGCGCATGCGCCCTTCATGCTCTTGGTGATGGTGACGCTGCTGACCGGCGTGTTGTCCGCCTTCCTGGTCAACGACGCCATCTGTCTCGTCATGGCGCCGATCGTCGTCCACGTCACCCGTGTGATCAAGCGCAACCCGATCCCCTATCTGATCGCCACCGCCACCGCGTCGAATTGCGGCAGCGTCGCAACCATCACCGGCAATCCCCAAAACATGGTCATCGGTGCACTGTCGGGCATTTCCTATCCGGCCTTTTCGGCAGCGCTGGCTCCGGTCGCCCTGTTCGGCCTCGTCGCGGTCGTTGTCATCATCCGCATTGTCTTCCGGGCCGAATTCGCCCGCACCGTCCAACTGACGCCCGAGGTCTCGCGTGGCCGCATGCACAAGGGGCAGGTGCTGAAGGCGGTGGTGGTCTGCATCGGGCTGGCAATTGCCTTCTTCGCCGGCGTGCCCGTCGCCAAGGCAGCACTCATCGGCGGCGCCATCCTCTTGCTCACCCGGGCCATCAAGCCGGAGCGCATCTACCGCGAGATCGACGGTCCGCTGCTGTTCATGTTCGCCGGTCTGTTCGTTGTCGTCGCCGGCGCTGAAAAGACGCTTCTTTCGCCCGACATGATCGCTTCGGCCAGGAACCTCGGGCTGGACGACGTCTGGCGCTTGTCCGGCTTCACCGCGGTGCTTTCCAACATCATGAGCAATGTTCCGGCCGTGCTGGCGCTGCGGCCCTTCATACCCGGCCTCGAAAACCCCGAGCGCGCCTGGCTGGTCGTCGCCATGAGCTCGACGCTGGCCGGCAATTTCACGCTGCTGGGTTCGGTCGCCAACCTGATCGTCGCCGAACAGGCGCGGGCCGCCGGCACGACGCTGTCGTTCGGCGCTTTTTTCAAGGTCGGCTTGCCTTTGACGCTGATAACGCTGGCCGCCGGCACCGCATGGCTGGCTTTCGGTTTCTAATGCATGTCGCCCAAAAGTGGCCCCGGTTTTGGGCCAACGACATGCATAAAACCAAAGGCTTAAAGCGCGTCGCGCTTTAGACCTGACTGCCTGAAAGTCGCGCCCGCACCAGCGTCGCCGCGGCGCGTCCGGCCGCTTCGATGTAATCGGGGTTGCGGTGGATCAGCATGATCGAAAAGCAGCCGTCGATCAAAAGCACGATCTCGCGCCCCAGGGTTTGCGGCTCCGCGACGCCATGGTCCGACAGGGCGCCGGCCAGCCATGTTTCGAAATTCAGCTTGTGCCGCGCGCCCACCTTGACCGCCGGATGTCCGGGCATCGAGGCGAGTTCGGCGGCCGTGCGCAGGAAGCCGCATCCTTTCCATTTCGGGTGGCGAGCGGACCTCGCCAGATTGGTGAAGATCGCCTCGACCTTGCGATCCGCGCCGCCTTCGGCAGCCTCGAACCAGCCGGCCATCCGCTTCAGATTGGGTTGGTCGCGGCCGTCGAGATAGGCGGCGATCAGGTCGTCCTTGCTCTTGAAATGGTAGTAGAGCGTGCGCTTGGTGAGACCCGCTTCCTCGGCAACGGCATCGACGCTGACACGACCGATTCCTTCTGCATAGAAGAGCCTGGTCGCGGCATCGACAATGCGTTTGCGGGTAGGGCTCTGCGTGTCGGGCATAAGCCTATGTATACCGACTAGTGAATATACACAAGCGACAAAGGGCATAGTCTTCCTTCCATCAGCATGATGGAGAAGGAACAGCCAAATGACAGATCTTGTCCTTAGCGAAACCCGGGATGGGATTGCCATCCTCACCCTCAACCGGCCGGAGAAACTCAACGCGCTGAACTATGCCCTGATCGACCGCCTGCTTGCGGTCCTTGACGACATGGAAGTCGATGACGGCGTCCGAGCGGTCATTCTGACCGGAGCAGGGGAGCGGGCGTTTTCGGCGGGGGGCGACATTCACGAGTTCTCGGCCAGCGTGGCGCTTGGCGTCGGTGTCGCGATGCGGGATTTCGTCATGCGCGGGCAGCGGCTGACGGCGAGGCTGGAAGCCTACCGCAAGCCCATCATCGCCGCCGTCAACGGCATTGCCTTTGGTGGCGGCTGCGAAATCACCGAGGCCGTACCGCTCGCTATCGCCAGTGACCGCGCTTTGTTCGCCAAGCCGGAAATCAACCTCGCAATGCCGCCGACCTTTGGTGGAACCCAGCGCTTGCCGAGGCTCGCGGGGCGCAAGCGGGCGCTCGAACTGCTGTTGACCGGCGACTGGTTTGCGCCGCCGCGGGCGCTTGAACTGGGTCTCGTCAACGAGGTTGTGCCGCATGCCGAGTTGATGCCGGCGGCATTTGATCTGGCCAGGCGTATCCTGCGGCACTCCGATCTGGCGATTGCCGGCATCCTCACGGCAGTGGCGCGCGGCCTCAACCAGAGCATCGCCGAAGGTTTGCTGGTCGAGGCCGAGCAGTTTGCCCGCGTGGCCCCGACCGCTGATCTGCGCGAAGGGCTGAATGCCTGGATTGCACGCCGCGAGCCGGGCTATGACGGCTCGTGGACACATATCGCGCGTCCCGACGAGGCCAGGCGAGCCTGAAGCGGGTCGCTGGAATTCCTCAGGCGACCCGCTTCAGGTCTTTGTTTTTATGCGTGTCGTTCTCCCAAAACCGAGGTTACTTTTGGGCGACATGCACTCGTCGGAGCTGGATCAGGGCGCCACCACCAAACGGCCCTTCATGTTGGGGTGAAAGCGGCAGAAGTAGTCGACCGGTCCCGCCGTCTTCAAAGTCAGGCTTGCGGATTTCTTCGGCGGGATCATCACTTCCCAGCCGCCTTTCACGGTTGCCGTGTGGGCGAACACATCCTTGTTCACCCACTCGATCGTGTCGCCGACCTTTGCCTCGACGGTGGCCGGAGAGAACACCAGCCTGTCGATGGTGACCTGGATGGTTTCGGCTTGCGCCGGCACGATCCCGACGGCGAGCGTCAACGCAATCCACAGATGGTGGTTCTGCATGCTCCCGGTCCTTACTTGAGCATGCCGGCGACGTGTTCGGCGTGCTGCTCATGGCCCTGGAATATCTTCAAGCCGGTTTCCAGCAGGCTTTTCAGCTCGGCATTCTGCGCCGACGGGATCAAAAGGGTTTCGAGCGCGCCGTTGACCTGCTTGTGATAGGCGACCTCATTGTCGACATAGGCCTTGTCGAAGGCAGCGCCGTGGAGTTTGGCGAGCTTGGCCCGCTCCTCCGTCGCAGCTTTGGTCAGCGCCTTGCTGGTGGGGTTGTCTTCCGGGGTGACCTTGAGCTTCTTGACCAGGTCGAGCGCCTGAACATTTACAGCCTCGTGATCGCGGACCATATCCTTGGCGAAATCGACAACCTCCTTGTTCTTCGATTTGTCGATGGCCAGCTTGGCCGCTTCGATGTCGATGACCCCGGCCGTGTAGGCGATATGGGCGATCTGCGGATCGGTCGGCTTGTCGGCGGCTTGTGCGAACGGCGCGGTGCCGAGCAGCAGCAGGGCGGCGAGCGCAGCAGTGTGTCGGATAGACATGGCATCTCCTTCGCCGGGACGCTGAAATCGTCCCGGACAGTGTTTTTCGGTTGACGGTCATTGGATGCTGGTCAGCGGCAAACGTTCCCGCTGAAATGAACTGAAATCCGCTGAGGCTCAGCTTTCCAGCCCGAGCCGTCGCATCACGGCGCTGGTCAGTCGTTCGCAACGCCGGCCGGCGAAGGGGAAGGCGTCGAGCAGCACCGGCCCGATCTGGTCGTCCAGCGCCTTGCGGACAAGGGCGCGGGCGCGGTGCAGCCTTGTCTTGACGGTTTGCGGCCGCACGCCGAGGAGGTCGGCGGTCTCTTCGATGCTCAGCCCCTCGATCACCCGCGCCACGAACACCGTCCGGTAGACGTCGGGAAGGCTGTCGGTGGCCTGTTCGACCAGTTGGAGGATCTGCCGTTGCGCCATTGTCCGTTCCGGATCGTCGCTGGGATTGAGGGGAAACCGGATGATCTCGGCTTGCGGATTTTCCGGCAGCGCCACCGTTTTGCGTCTTTTGCGCAGCCGGCCGAGCGCCTCGTTGATGACGATGCGCGATAGCCATGTGGCGAGCGAGGAGTCGCCGCGAAACGCATCGAGATGGGCGAAGGCCTTGACGTATGCCTCCTGCACGATGTCCTCGGCCTCGCTGTCATTGCGCACGACGCCGCGCGCGATCCGGTAAAGCCGCTGATTGTGTGTCTTGATGATGGTGCGGAAGGCGTCGCCGTCGCGCGCCAGCGCGCGGTGCACAAGCTGCATCTCGCCTGGCACAGCGGAAGGCACGGCCGTCAACACAGCAGGCATGGCAAGTTTCCTCAACCCAATCTCCGAACCAGGATCTCGATTGGGAGATTGGACGCTGTCGCCGGCAAAAGGTTCCCGAAGATTTTCTGCCGGGTCCGGCGGCCGCTACACTACAGTGCGAGCGAAGGCTTGTCAGGCAGCCTGCAGGCGCGCCGTGGCCGCCAACAGATCGGTCTGGGTGATCAGCCCGAGAATCCGCTTGTCGTCGTCGACGATGATGACCGCATGGCTGCGGCCGTCGGTGAGGACGGGCAGCAGACCCATGGCGGCGACGCCGGCGGCGGCTGTTGCCGCGGGCGTTAAGACGGATCCAACCGTCCCCGAGGCCTGGGTGAGTTCGCGCAACCCCACCGTGCCTGCCAGCCTGGCTTCCGCATTGACGACCGGCAAGGTGCGGATGTTGTGGTCAAGCAGCAATTGGCGCGCCGCCTCGGTGGAGGTGTGAGCATCGACCGAGATCACATCGCGCGACATGATGTCCTCGCACAGAAGGGTCTTGTGCGCGCGCACCATCGCCTGCAATTCGACCTGCCGCAGCAGCCGGTCGAGATCGTTGCGATCGATATCGAACGTCTCGTCGAGTGCGCCAAGCGCGGCATCGATGTCTTCCGACCGAAAGCCCACGCGCAGCTGCGCCGGCAGATCGCCGGTGCCGTGGCTGTTTGCCGGCGCCGCAACCGGCACATGCGGATAATTGCGCCGGGCCAGCCTGTGGAAGCCGTAGCCGAGCGCCACCAGCAGGATCGAGTTCAGCGCCACCGGCACGAATGGAAACAGGAAGCCGGCGCTGATCACGGCAGGCCCTCCCAGCACCGCGGTCAGCGCGGCCGCTCCGCCCGGCGGATGCAGGCAGCGCGTGAACGACATGGCGGCGATGGCCAGTGCCACCGCGATGCCGCTGGCAAGGGCGGTTTCGTGGATGAAATGCGCCACGATCACGCCGACCAGTGCCGATATCGTGTTGCCGCCGATGATCGACCATGGCTGTGCCAGCGGACTGGCGGGCACGGCGAACAGCAGCACCGCCGACGCCCCCATCGGCGCCACCAGCAGCGGCACGTGCGGGCCGTTGCCGAGCACAAGGCTGGCGATCACACCGGTGAGTGCAATGCCGATCGTCGCGCCGATACAGGCGACGAGACGCTCGCGCAGCGTCGCGCCGGCAAGAATGGGAACAAAAAGGCGGAAAGCCATGGGGTCGAAAACTCTGCCGATATTCCAGGGGAAGTCGAAAATGTGCTGATCGCACCGCAATGACGCGGCATCGTTGAATTTGAAAGCCAAACTGATCCGGGAAACTGCAATTTGAGGGAATAGAATTCCGCTACGCAGCCGCCGCCGCGGTCAGGCCGCGCGAAATGTCGGCCTTCAGGTCGTCGACGTCCTCGAGGCCGATCTGCAGGCGGATCAATGGACCCTCATAGGGGGCCTTCGCGACAACGCGGTCGCCGAGCCAGACCGGCACGGCAAGGCTCTCATAGCCGCCCCAGGAATAGCCGAGGCCGAAGATTTGCAGCGCGTCGAGAAAGGCGTGCTGCTGCTTTTGTCCGCCGCCGGCAAGCACGATGGAAAAGATGCCGCTCGATCCGGAGAAGTCCCGCTTCCACAGTTCGTGGTCCGGGTGGCTGGGCAGGGCCGGGTGGAGCACGCGCGCCACGCCCTTCTGGCCTTCGAGCCAGGAGGCGATGGCAAGCGTGCTGCGCTGATGGTGTTCAAGGCGCACGCCCATGCTGCGCAGGCCGCGCAGCACCTGGTAGACGTCGTCGGGCCCGGCGCAGCAGCCAAGCGTGCAGAAGCTTTCATAAAGATGCGTCCAGCAGCTCTCATTGGCCGACACCGTGCCAAGCAGCACGTCGGAATGGCCGGCCGGGTATTTGGTCGCCGCATGGATCGAGATGTCGACACCGTGGTCGAGGGGGCGGAAATACAGTGGCGTCGCCCAGGTATTGTCCATCATGACGATGGCGCCCGCGGCGTGCGCCGCCTTGGCGATGGCTGGGATGTCCTGCACCTCGAAGGTGTTGGAGGCCGGTGATTCCGTGAACACCACCTTGGTGTTGGGCTTGATCAACGCCGCGATGCCGGCGCCGACATGGGGGGCGTAGTACTCGACCTCGACGCCCAGCCGCTTCAGCATCGTGTCGGCGAAGTTGCGGGTCGGATGATAGACGGTATCGACGATCAGCAGATGGTCGCCGGCCGACACGAAGGCGAGCAGCGGTACCGTCACCGCCGCAAGGCCCGACGGCACCAGGATCGTGCCTGCCGAACCTTCCAGCGCGTCTATGGCGTGGGCGAGCGCATCGGTCGTCGGCGTGCCGCGCGTGCCGTAAGTGTATTTCTGGGTGCGAGCCGCCATTGACGCCGCGTCGCGAAAAAGCACGGTCGAGGCATGCACCACCGGCGGATTGACGAAGCCGAAATAGTCGTGCGGATTGTTGCCCGAATGGGCAAGCCGCGTGTTGATGCCCATCCCGCCGCTAAAGTGCTCGCCGTCTTTCGCCATTCTGCGTCGCCTTGTTTGACAAGCCGCTAGCCATAGTGCGGCGGCATGGACCGTGCAACAGCCACCGTCCGCCAGGAGATGGACTTCGAATATGCCAATTCGTCGCGGCAAAAACAGCGATGCGGGGACAGGATATCAAAACGAAAAACCCGCCTGTGCGGCGGGTCATCGGCGCAAATCAGCACCATGGACGAAAATGTATCATAGCTGAGGGCAGGCTGTCAAGAAAAAATTCCTATCGCGAAAAGGCGGTCTTTGATTGACCTGCGTTCGGAGCCCTCATCTCCGCCGATCGGCTATTGTGGGCGGCTGCGGAAGGTATATGATTGTCGGCTAATATTAATCGCCGGATTGCTTCGATCAGATGCTGCCGGATGGTTGCTGCCGGTTGACCTCTGGTCCTCCACGATCCGGATCGCGCTCACCAAGCGTGAGCGCGGCAAGGGAGGAATGCCATGCCGGACGTCAAATGGGCCATGAAGGCGCGCGAATTCATCAACTGCAACTGCGCCTATGGCTGCCCGTGCCAGTTCAACGCCATGCCGACATACGGGTTCTGCCAGGCGGTCGCCGGCATGGAAATCGAAAGCGGCCATCACGGCGACACCAAGCTCGACGGATTGCGGTTCGTCGGGATTTTCAGCTGGCCCGGCGCCATACACCAGGGCGGGGGCGAAGCCGCGGTGATCATCGACGAGAGGGCGACGGAAGCCCAACGTGGCGCGCTGCTTCGCATATTGGGCGGTCTGGATACCGAACCGGGTGCAACGATATTCCAGGTCTTTTCGACCACGCTGGAGAAGTTCCACGACCCGATCTTTGCGCCGATCGAATTCAACATCGACGTCGACGCGCGAACCAGTCAGCTGCATGTCGAGGGTATAACCGACGGTCGTGGCGAGCCGATCCGGAATCCGGTCACCGGCGCTGCCCACCAGGCGCGCATCGACCTGCCGCACGGCTTCGAATACGCGATCGCCGAGGTCGGGCGCGGCTGGACAAAGGCGACGGGCCCGATCAAGTTCGAGCTGGCCGATACGCACAGCCATTTCGCCAATCTGCATCTCACGCAGAGCGGCATCGTGCATTGACCTGATCCAATGGGCGACACGGCCCTCGAGGCGGTGCTGCGGCGCGATCGCGCGGTCGTGATGGCCGCGCTCGTGGTGATTGCCGTGCTCGCCTGGGCCTATGTGCTGTGGCTCGCCACCGACATGGTCATGCCCGGCTCCGCCTTGCCGGACAGCGGAGGCGGTGACATGGCCGGAATGGACATGTCGAATATGGACGGGTCGAACATGGGTATGGGCGGCATGGATATGGGCGCCGCCGTGGCGCCAGGCATCCGGGCCTGGGCATTGGCCGATTTCGCTTTCACCTTCACGATGTGGGCGGTGATGATGGTCGGCATGATGACGCCTTCGGTCGCACCGATGTTGCTGCTCTATGCCGGTGTCGGCCGCAAGGCGCGGGCGGATGGCAGGCCCATCGCTTCGACGGGATGGTTTTTTGCCGGCTACCTCGCCGTCTGGGCCGTCTTCAGCCTCGTGGCGACCGGTGCGCAATGGCTGCTCGCCCGTCTTGCCTTGCTCGACCCCTCGATGGCGACCGGCAGCGCGGTCCTCGGCGGCCTCGTCCTGATCGCCGCCGGTCTCTATCAATGGACGCCGATGAAGGGCGTCTGCCTGCGCCAATGTCAGGCCCCGATCGCGTTCCTGGCCGGCCATGGCGGATTCCGCTCCGCTCCGCTCGGCGCGCTCCGGCTGGGCATCGATCACGGCGCCTACTGTCTGGGGTGCTGCTGGGCGCTGATGGCTCTGCTGTTCGTCGGTGGCGTCATGAACGTGCTGTGGATCGCCGGCATCGCCATCCTCGTCCTGCTGGAGAAGACGGTGCCGACCGGGCAGCTGATTCCGCGCGTTTCAGGCGCGTTGATGGCTGGCATCGGGACCTGGATCGTCTTTCAAGCCTCTTGAGAACAGTCTTCGTCTGCGACCTGTATTGGACTGCAGCCGCCAGTAAATCGTCAGAAGACAATCTTGGGACATGGTAGTTCGCCCCACGCGGAGGTCAACAACCACGAGGTATTTGCCCGGGATGGATTTCGCTGCCGCGGCCGGTATCGGCCCCGCGTTGGCGTTGCATCAGCTTTGCCGCCTTTATTGGCCCCTGCTGACTAATTCGCGGGCGTGTTTGTCTGTAAATCAGGCATTTACGGCAATCGGTTTTCAAACTCTTCGGGTTTGGGTCATTTCCCTTGACCTCACAGGAATTATCGCCTTCGATGACATTTGTGAATGGGAGGCGGCGCGTCGGTTACGATGCGGGGTTTCGGGATGGGCCGGGATGAAGCCGCGTTCACACGGGAGAAAAAAATCAGGATTTACTCCTGAAAAACAGAGAAAAGGGTCTGTGGGTCATGAAACACATTGCTATCGGCATTCTAGGCGCCGCCACGCTTGGATTGATGGCGTCCGCCGCGTCGGCGGCCACGCTCGACACCGTCAAGGCGAAGGGCTTCATCCAGTGCGGCGTCTCCACCGGCCTGGCCGGCTTTTCGGCGCCGGACGACAAGGGTGACTGGCAAGGCATCGATGCGGATTTCTGCCGCGCTGTCGCGGCCGCCGTCTTCGGTGACGGCTCCAGGGTCAAGTTCACGCCGCTCAGCGCCAAGGAGCGGTTTACCGCGCTGCAGTCGGGCGAGATCGACATCCTGTCGCGCAACACCACCTGGACCATCAACCGCGATACGGCACTCGGCCTGAATTTCATCGGCGTCACCTATTATGACGGCCAGGGTTTCATGATCAACGCCAAGAAGCTGCCGGGTGTCAATTCGGCATTGCAGCTCTCGGGCGCAGCCGTCTGCGTGCAGAGCGGCACCACCACCGAGCTGAACCTCGCCGACTACTTCAAGGCCAACAAGATGGAGTACAATCCCGTCGTCTTCGAAAAGCTGGAAGAGGTCAACGCCGCCTATGATGCCGGCCGCTGCGACGTCTACACCACCGATCAGTCGGGCCTCTATGGCATACGCCTGACGCTGGGATCGCCGGCCGACCATGTCGTGCTGCCCGAGATCATCTCCAAGGAGCCGCTCGGACCTGCCGTTCGCCAGGGCGACGACCAGTGGTACCACATCGTCAAATGGACCTATTTTGCGCTGCTGCAGGCTGAAGAGCTCGGCATCACCAAGGCCAATGTCGATGAGATGAAGAACTCGGCCAGCCCCGAGATCAAGCGCGTTCTCGGCCAGGAAGCCGACACCAAGATCGGTACCGATCTCGGCGTCTCCAATGACTGGGTGGTCAACATCGTCAAGGCCGTCGGCAATTATGGCGAAATGTTCGAGCGCAATGTCGGCTCGGGCAGCCCGCTGAAGATCGCGCGCGGCATCAACGCGCTGTGGACCAAGGGCGGCCTGCAATACGCGCCGCCGATCCGCTGATCGAAATGTGATCCGGGAGGCAGATCATCTGCCTCCCGGTTTCTCTTTCCAGGGGACGGTCGAATGGCATCGCAGGACGTACTTCGCGAGGAGCCCAGCCGCGGCTCCTTCATCAACGATCCGAAAATCCGGGGCATATTCTTCCAGGTGCTGGTCGTCGTGCTGCTGGTGGCGGGCGTCTGGTGGATTGCCCACAACGTCATCGACAACCTGACGCGGTTGCGCATCGCTTCAGGCTTCGGCTTCCTCAAGGGCCGCGCCGGCTTCGATATCAGCGAGAGCGCGATCGCCTATTCGTCGGATTCGACCTATGGCCGCGCCATTCTGGTCGGCCTCCTCAACACGGTCATCGTCGCCATCGTCGGCATCATCACCGCGACAATCATCGGCTTCGTCATCGGCATCGGCCGGCTCTCGAAGAACTGGCTGATCAGGAAGATCTGCACCGTCTATGTCGAGGTCTTCCGCAACATCCCGCCGCTGCTGGTCATCTTCTTCTGGTATTCCGGCGTGCTGGCCGTGCTGCCGGCGCCACGCGACAGCATCAATTTGCCGTTCGGCTCCTTTCTCAACCAGCGCGGTTTCTATTTTCCACGCGCCGTATGGGGCGACGGTTCATGGCTGATTTTCGTCGCCCTGCTCGTCGGCATCGCCATGGCGTGGTTCGTCGCGCGCAAGGCGCGGCAACGGCAGATGGCGACCGGCCAGCAATTTCCGGTGTTTTGGACATCCGCGGCGCTGATCGTCGGGCTGCCGCTGCTCGCCTATGCGCTGAGCGGCTTTCCCCTGAGCTTCGATTACCCCAAGCAGTCGACTTTCAACCTGACCGGCGGCTTTCAGGTCCGGCCGGAGTTCCTGTCGCTTTATCTGGCGCTGTCCTGCTATACCGCCGCCTTCATCGCCGAGATCGTGCGTGCCGGCATCAGGGGTGTCAGCGCGGGCCAGACGGAAGCCGCCGGAGCGTTGGGATTGCGTTCCGGATCGATCCTGCGGCTGGTCGTCGTGCCGCAGGCCATGCGCATCGTCATTCCGCCGCTGACCAGCCAGTATCTCAACCTGACCAAGAACTCGTCGCTGGCCATCGCCATCGGCTATCCGGACCTGACGGCGACCGCCGGGACAGTGCTGAACCAGACCGGCCAGGCCGTCGAGGGCGTGGTGATCATGATGGTGATCTATCTCGCCATCAGCCTTCTGACCTCGCTTGTGATGAACTGGTTCAACGCCAAGATGGCGCTGGTGGAGAGGTGAGGTAAGGACATGCAAGAACATGATATGTCCTGGGTGCGCACCGAAATGGTGCTGGCGCAGCCGGCGCCCGCCAGCGTCACCGGCCTCGGCGCATGGGTGCGCAAGAACCTGATCGCGTCTACCGGCGACACCATTTTGACAATCGTCGGCATCGCCCTGGTGGCGATGATCCTGCCGCAAATCATCAATTGGGCGTTCATCAACGCCGTGTGGACGGGGCCGGACCGGACCGTATGCGCCACGGTGGCGCAAGGCGGCATCCAGCCGGATGGCTGGACCGGCGCCTGCTGGGCTTTCGTCAATGCCAAGTTCGGCCAGTTCATGCTCGGCCGCTATCCCATCGAGGAGCGCTGGCGGCCGATCCTGGTCGCCATCCTGTTCGTGGCGCTGCTGGTGCCGATGCTGATGCCGAAGGTGCCACGCAAAGGGCTGAATGCGGTTCTGCTGTTCTTCGTGCTGCCGATCGTCGCCTTCGTCCTGCTGGTCGGCGGCATGTTCGGCCTGCCGCATGTCGAGACCTCGCTTTGGGGCGGGCTCTTGGTAACGCTCAGCCTGTCCTTCGTCGGCATTGCCGTGTCGCTGCCGCTCGGCATCGTGCTGGCGCTCGGCCGCCGTTCCAAGATGCCGATCATCAAGACGCTGTGCGTCGTCTTCATCGAGACGGTGCGCGGCATCCCGCTGATCACCGTGCTGTTCTTCGCCAGCGTCATGCTGCCGCTGTTCCTGCCGGAGGGCGTTTCGTTCGACAAGTTCCTGCGCGCTTTGATCGGCGTGTCGCTGTTTGCCGCCGCCTATATGGCCGAAGTGGTGCGCGGCGGCCTGCAGGCGATCCCCAAGGGCCAATATGAAGGTGCCGATTCGCTCGGCCTCGGCTATTGGCAGAAGATGTATTTCATCGTCATGCCGCAGGCGCTCAAATTGGTCATCCCGGGCATCGTCAACACCTTCATCGGCATGTTCAAGGACACCAGCCTGGTCATCATCATCTCGATGTTCGACCTGCTCGGCATCGTCAAACAGAATTTTTCCGATGCAAACTGGGCAACCGCGCAGACGGCGAGGTCCGGCCTGATCTTCGCCGCCTTCGTCTTCTGGCTGTTCTGCTTCGGCATGTCGCGCTATTCAATGTACACCGAACGCCGGCTCGACACCGGCCACAAACGCTAAACATAAACAAAAGAACAAGGGGATCCCTCTCATGGCCACCGAAAATGCCGTCAGCGCCGAAGAGATCAAGGTCAACGCCGCCAAGATGCAGATTTCGACGACCGATGTCGCCATCGACATCATCGCCATGCACAAATGGTATGGCGAGTTCCATGTGCTGAAGGACATCAACCTGAAAGTGATGCGCGGCGAGCGCATCGTCATCTGCGGCCCCTCCGGCTCCGGCAAATCGACCATGATCCGCTGCATCAACCGCCTGGAGGAGCACCAGAAGGGCAAGATCATCGTCGACGGTAAGGAATTGACCAACGATCTCAAGAAGATCGACGAGGTGCGCCGCGAGGTCGGCATGGTGTTCCAGCACTTCAACCTGTTCCCGCATCTGACCATCCTGGAGAACTGCACGCTGGCGCCGATCTGGGTGCGCAAGACGCCGAAGAAGCAGGCCGAGGAAATCGCCATGCATTTCCTCAAGCGCGTCAAGATCCCGGAACAGGCCAACAAATATCCCGGCCAGCTTTCCGGCGGCCAGCAGCAGCGTGTGGCGATTGCCCGCTCGCTGTGCATGAACCCGCGCATCATGCTGTTCGACGAGCCGACCTCGGCGCTTGATCCGGAGATGATCAAGGAAGTGCTGGAGACCATGGTTGGCCTTGCCGAAGAAGGCATGACCATGCTGTGCGTCACCCACGAGATGGGTTTTGCCCGCAAGGTCGCCAACCGGGTGATCTTCATGGACCAGGGCCAGATCGTCGAGCAGAACACGCCGGCCGAGTTCTTCGACCACCCGCGCCATGAGCGCACGAAGCTGTTCCTGTCGCAGATCCTGCACTAGGCTTTCGATGTTTGCGAGGAGCCCGGCTGAAACACTGCCGGGCTCTTTTGCGTATGGCATAACAGGCGACCGTTCCTGTCGCGCTGGAGCGCTTTTGCAGAGCCGCTTTTCATGAAGAGACTGGGACGTTTTCTAGGCCTTCTGTTGATTGTCGTCGCTCTCGCCGTGACGACGGGCACCCTCGTGCCGCGGCCGCTGTGGCCGGCGGCCGCCGCCATGCCCGCCGCGACGCGCCACATCCTGGTGCTGAACAATCCGATCCACACCGATATCGCCATCCCGGTCGACGATGCCGTGCGCCAGCGTTTCCACTTCCTGGTCGACGCCGGCATACCGGCCGACAGGCCGGAGGTCCGCTACATCGTCTTCGGCTGGGGCGGTCGCGCCTTCTACCTGGAGACGCCGACATGGTCCGAGCTGAAGGCGGTACCGGTGATGAAGGCACTGACCCTCGACGCGTCGGTCATGCATGTCGATGTCGCCGGTGACATCCTCGAACCGCCCCCTGACATCGCGGGGTTCGACATCACAGAGGACCGGTTCGCGGCGTTGCTCGATTTCATCGATGCGAGTTTCCAGCGCGGACCGGAAGGCCCGATCCTCGTTCCGGACGCGGCCTATTCCAGGTTCGACGGCTTCTACGAAGCCAACGGCCATTTCAACGCACTGATCGGCTGCAACACCTGGACGGCGGCCGCCTTGCGCACCGCAGGCCTGCGCACCGGCTGGTGGAACCCGCTGCCTGTATCGCTCGGGCTATCGATGCGGCTGTATAATTAGCGTGGGCATTCCGCGAATTGGCGAGTGTCGCGTTCCTTCACACCCCCCTCTGTCCCGCCAACCTTTCGCAGGTTTCAGCTTTCGTCAGCCTCCGGTGCCCGCCAGCCATAGAGCCAGTCCAAATCCGCCGCGAGTTTTTCCGACGAGCGCATTTTCAGGAACACGTTGCGCGCAATCGCCACCGGCCCTGCGGCATGCCAGGCCAGCCGGTTGACAGCGCCGCGTCGGGCGACCTGCGCGACACGCGGCCGCCGTGACTGTTCCCAAACCGCAAGCGCGGCCAGCGGGTTCGTAGGGGAGGCGTAGACGGCGTCGGCAAGCGTCGCTGCATCCTCGATCGCCATGGCCGCACCTTGCGCCGCGAATGGGGTCATCGCATGCGCGGCGTCGCCGATCAGCGCCATGCCGTTCGGTGTTGTCCAGGGCTGTTGCGGGTCGACAGTGTGGATCGGCCACGCGGTCCACGGGCCGGCCTGCTCGACCAGACGGGCAAGTTCTGCCGCAGTGCCGGCAAGAGCTCGGGTCAGGATCCCGGCGTCGGCGTTGCCGGACCAGCCCTCGGCAATGCGGTCGCCCCTGGTGAAGGCCGCGAGATTGAAGGCCGCACCCTTGCTGACGGGATAGGCCACCATATGGAAGCCGGGATGCAGGAAGGTGGTGACGCAGTCCCTGGCGCCGATGGCGGCAAAGCTCTGCCCCGCGGCGCTATCGGCTGCGATGGTCGCGCGCCAGGCCAGTTCGCCGGAGAAATGGTTTCTTGGCGAAGCCGACCCCTTGGCCGAGTCGACAAGTGGGCGCACCGATGACCAGACGCCATCGGCCCCGACCAGCAGGAAGCCCTCCGCCTCGATGGTCTTGCCGTCGATCTCGGCCGTCGCCGTGATGCCATGCGGGCCGGAGGCAA
>NZ_RZPF01000240.1:0-8304 GCF_004022735.1 Mesorhizobium sp. M7A.F.Ca.AU.001.01.1.1 | reverse complement strand
ACCTAAATGGGGCTTTCTTCCTGATCGATCCGCTCGACGGCACCAAGGAATTCGTCAACCGCCGCACCGATTTCACCGTCAACATAGCGCTGGTTCGCGATGGCGTGCCGGAAGTCGGCGTCGTCTTTGCGCCCTGCGCGGGCCGCTTCTTTTCCGGCCTGCCGGGAAGGGCGGAATCTCTCGAAATCGATGGCGGCTACCAGATCGTCGGCCGCCGGCCGATCTCGGTGAGAAGGGCCGTGGCGCCTCTGGCCGTCGTCGCCAGCCGTTCCCACAACACGCCGGAAACCGAGGCCTATATTCGCGACCTTGGTGCCGCCGAAATCGTCTCGGTCGGTTCGTCCTTGAAATTCTGCCTTCTCGCCAGTGCCGAGGCTGATGTCTATCCGCGCTTCGGCCGCACCATGGAATGGGACACGGCGGCAGGCGACGCCATCCTGCGCGCCGCCGGTGGCATGACGCGCACGCTCGATGGCCAGCCTCTGGTCTATGGGAAGCGCCGGCAAAGCGACGACGAGGATTTCGCCAATCCGCATTTCATTGCCAGCGGCGGGGCAGGGGTCAGCCCCGCCTGAGAAGGCCCGGTAGCTTACTCGGCCGCTGCCTGCGCCGAATTCGAGCCTATATAGTTGCGGATCGTCTCGATGATGCGGTCCTGGTCGGCTTCGCTGAGATAAGGGTGCATCGGCAGGCACAGGATCCGCTTCGGCAGGTCTTCCGAAACGGCAAGGCCGGTCGGCGTGCGCGGATAATCGCGATAAGCGACCTGGGCATGCAGCGGCTTCACATAGTAGATGACAGACGGAATGCCCTTTTCGCCGAGATGCGCCCTCAGCCCGTCGCGCTTCGGCGTCTCGATGGCGTATTGCGCCCAGGCCGAACGGCTGCCGTCCAGATTGCGGGCGGCGGTAACGACGTCGCCAAGCCCATCGGCATAGCGCTGTGCCACGACCTGCCGGGCGACCATCTCGTCTTCGAGAATGGCCAGCTTCTCGATGAGGATCGCCGCCTGTATCGTGTCGAGCCGCGAATTGATTCCGACGCGGACATTGTCGTACTGCGTCTCGCCCTTGCCATGAAAGGCGAACGAGCGAAGCTGTTCGGCCAGCGCATCGTCATTGGTGAACATCGCGCCGCCGTCGCCGTAGCAGCCAAGCGGTTTTGCCGGATAGAAGCTGGTCGAGCCGACCGCACCGAAGGAGCCGCACATCTTGCCGTCGAGCGAACCGCCCATCGACTGGGCGGCATCCTCGATCACCATCAGGCCTTCGCGGTTGGCGATCGCCATGATCGCCTCGTAATCGGCGGCAAGGCCAAACAGATCGACGGGAATGATTGCCTTCGGCTTCAGCCTTCCTTCCTTCTTGATCATGGCAATGGCCGCTTCGAGGCTGGCAATGTCGATGTTGTAGCTGTGCGGGTCGACATCGACGAACACCGGCGCGGCCTTGGCCAGCGCCACCACTTCGGCGGTGGCGGCGAACGTGAAGCTCGGCACGAACACCGCGTCACCCGGGCCGACGCCGGCTGCAAACAGCGGCAACAGCAGCGCGTCGGTGCCGTTGGCGCAGGCCACGACATGCTTGGTACCGATATAGGCGGCAAGCTTGTTCTCGAATTCGGTGACTTGCGGGCCAAGAATATAGCGGCCCTCGTCAACGACACGGTCGATCGCGGCCTTCAGCCGGTCGCGGATTCGTTCGCGCTGCGCGCCAAGATCGATGAACTGCATGTCGGCCTCAAAATGGGTTAGCCAGATAATCGGCCGCTGGTACCAGAGTTGCGCTTGCCGAGAAAGCCGGGCAGGCGGAGCCCTAAATTGCGGAAGTGTCGCAGTCCGTTACCAGTTTTCCCGGCGAATGTCAGTCAGATGCCGGAAATCCGGGCTTCGTCGGGCGCCATCCCGCCCTTATAGCCTTGGAAAGAGCCCCTGCGAAACATAAAGTGATCGATTGGGCTCAACTTATGTTGAGCGTTGCTCAGGCGATTTCATGTCGCCAGGGTGGATTGGCGCCGGCCCGCGACACGGTCACTGCCGCCGCCTTCGCGCCGAGCGCCAGCGCCTTATGGATGGCGTCTTCCGACAGTCCGGAAATCGCCGCCTTCGTCAGCAGGCCTTGCTCGTGCAGCGAGGCGAGGATGCCGGCGTTGAACGTGTCGCCGGCGCCGACCGTGTCCGCCACCTCGACCCTTTCGGGCATCACCGTGACGGCGTGCTCCTTGCTGTAGCCGATCGCGCCTTCGCCGCCATGGGTGACGACGATCAGCTTCGGGCCGCGGTCCAGCCAGTTGCGGATGACATCCTCATGCGAGCCGGCTTCGCCGAACCAGTTCAGGTCTTCGTCCGACAGTTTCACGATGTCGGCCATCGCCATCATGGTGCGAATGCGCTTGAGGTGCTTGGGCTTGTCCGGGATGAAGTTCGGCCGGATGTTGGGGTCGAGCATCATGACGCGGCTTTCATGCTCGCGCCGCATGAACTCTTCATAGGCACTGCCGGCCGGCTCGGAAATCAGGCTGATGGCGCCGAACAGCATGGCTTCGATCTCGTTGCCGAGCTGCGGCAAATCGTCGATCGTCAGCATGCGTCCGGCGGTGTTCTCGTCATAGAAAGTGTACGTCGCCTGGCCGTTGGTGAGCTTGACGAAGGCCAGCGTGGTTGGCCGTGGCGAGGTGTGTGCATAGGTGGAACTGACCTTGCTCGCCCCAAGCGCATCCCGGAATTGGCCGCCGAACAGATCCGACGACAGGCCGGAAAAGAAGCCGGCCGGCGCGCCGAGCCGGCCAAGTGCGATTGCCGTGTTGAATACGGCGCCGCCGACATAAGGCGCAAAGGCCGGCTCGCCCGCTGTCGTCGTGCGCGGCAGCATGTCGATCAGGGCTTCGCCGCAGCAGAGGATCATGGCTTCTTGGTCTCCGGCGGATAGATCACGCCCTTGCGTATGATGATGTTGGCGTAGAGCCGCGGCTCGCTTGTCGCGACGATGGCATGCGCCGATTTGACCCGTGCATAGAAGTCGGCGCCGGCCAGCGCAACCACCTTGCGGCCTGGCGCCCGTTTGGCGCAGATCGCTTCGATCTCATGATGGACAGGATCGGCAAGCGAGGGATCGCCTCGGACCGAGGCGCGAAACAGCGCCTCCGGCACGGCGTCATCGACAGGCAGGACACTCAATATCGCATCGAGTACCGGGATAAGAGGGTGGCCATCGGCGCGTACCAGTCGGGTTGCCTGCTGTTCCGCCGGATAGTTTCCGTCGACAAGGGCGATTTCGTCGCCATGGCCCATGCCGCGCAGGATCGCCAGAAGCTCCGGACCGAGCAGCGCCGGGATTCCGATCAGCATCAGGCGCTCCTGGAAATCGTCGTCGAGCCGATCAGGAAGCGTTCGGAAAGTGGCAGGCTGGCGCCGCCGAGCGCCCGGGCATGGATACCGACGGTTCCCTCGCGAATGGCGGGCAGCTTCAAGCCTTCGCCGTCGATCGTGGCGATTGCCGCAATGATGGCGTCGACCAGCTGGCGGCGCACCGCCTTCGGCATCCAGCCGTCGATCACCGCCGCTTCGAAATCGATGATCGAGGATGCGGCGACGATGGCGTAAGCGAGCGCCCTTGAGGCGCTGGCGATCCAGCCGTCGAGTTCGGGTCCGATCTCGCCCCAGTCGTCCGGCGAGGTCCACAGATGCGAGGCCTCGATGCCGCGCGCATTGAGCGCCTTTTCGAGCATGGCGATGGAAGCGACATCGATCAGTTGGGTCGGCTTGCCGTCCGGCCCGGGCACGGGCATGGAGCCGAGCGCTCCGGCATTGCCGGTCGGGCCGCCGAAAAGCCGGCCGTTCAGCACAATGCCGCCACCGGCAAAGGCGCCGATATAGAAATAGACGAAGTCACGCGCAGCGCCCGCCTGCCCGAAGACGAGTTCGGCGCCGCAGGCCGACGTGGCGTCGTTCTGCAAATAGACCGGAAAATCGCATTGCGCCTGGATGTCGGCCCTGATGTCGCGGTGACGCCATTCGTCCATCACGTCGCGCGGGGCGCCGGCGGTATCGGCCCAGTTCCACAATTCGAACGGCATGGCGATGCCCAGCCCGGCGATGCGCTTGTCTTGCGCGGGCGTCAGCTCGCCGCGCATCTGCCGCATGCCGTTGCTGACGAAGTCCACCGTCTCGCGCGGCGCCGGGTAGCGATAGGAATGCTGTAGCATCGAACGGACATTGCCAAGGAAGTCGATCAACACCAGTTCAGCGCTGCGGCGGCCGATCTTCAGGCCGATGAAGAAAGCGCCTTCGGGATTGAGCGCCATCGGGATGGAAGGCTGGCCGATCTTGCCGCGCAACGGCGCCTGACGCAGCAGGAGGCTTTCTTCCTCCAGCTCGCGCATGATGACGGAAACCGTCTGCGCCGAAAGTCCGGTCATGCGGGCGATGTCGGATTTTGCCAGGCTGCCGTGTTGACGCACCAGCGACAGCACCAACCGCTCATTGTGGTCGCGCATGCCGCTCTGGTTGGTGCCGCGGTGAATGAGACTGTCATTCACCTCGGGCGAACCGTGCCTCGCAATGGCCGTTTCCACCCTGTTCCTCCCGTCGTTTCCCCTCAATGCTTTTGGGCCAGAATGGGTGAACGAAGCAATGCTGTCAATAATAAATAAGAGTGATTTAATTATTGACACGGGCTTCGGCCTGGTGTCTGTTAAGGCAGCGTCCACGCTGGGAGAATTTCGTTGGATGCGCTGCAGGTGCCGGTTGGCCGGCATCGGAATGGTTCCACTGGGAGGAAAATCGTGACCAATACAAAATTGTTGAAATCGACCGTGTTTGCCGCCGCGGCTCTGGGGCTGATGGCGTTTGCCTCGTCCGCATCCGCGGCCGGTGTCGGCGCCTGCCTGATCACCAAGACCGACACCAATCCCTTCTTCGTCAAGATGAAGGAAGGCGCGACCGCGAAGGCCAAGGAACTCGGCGTCGACCTCAAGACCTATGCCGGCAAGATCGACGGCGACAGCGAGAGCCAGGTCGCGGCGATCGAAAGCTGCATCGCCGATGGCGCCAAGGGTATCCTGATCACCGCATCCGACACCAAGGGCATCGTGCCGACCGTGAAGAAAGCGCGTGATGCCGGCCTGCTGGTGATCGCGCTCGACACGCCGCTCGATCCGATCGACGCCGCCGATGCGACCTTCGCGACGGACAATCTCGAAGCAGGCAAGCTGATCGGGGCCTGGGCCGCCGCCACGCTCGGCGACAAGGCCAAGGACGCCAAGATCGGCTTCCTTGACCTGACGCCTTCGCAGCCGACTGTCGACGTGCTGCGCGACCAAGGCTTCATGATGGGCTACGGCATCGATGTAAAAGATCCCAACAAGATCGGCGACGAGACCGATCCGCGCATCGTCGGCCATGACGTCACCAACGGCAACGAAGAGGGCGGCCGCAAGGCGATGGAGAACCTCCTGCAGAAGGACAACACCATCAACGTCATCCACACCATCAACGAGCCCGCCGCTGTCGGCGCCTACCAGGCGCTCAAGGCTGTCGGCCTCGAAAGCCAGGTGCTGATCGTTTCCGTCGACGGCGGCTGCCCCGGCGTGAAGTCGGTGGCCGAAGGTGTCATCGGCGCCACTTCGCAGCAATACCCGCTGCAGATGGCTGCACTCGGCATCGAGGCGATCGCCGCTTTTGCCAAGGACGGAACCAAGCCGAAGCCGACCGAAGGCAAGAACTTCTTCGACACCGGCGTCAACCTGGTGACCGACAAGCCGGCCACCGGCGTCAAGTCCATCGACACCAAGGAAGGCCTCGCCAAGTGCTGGGGCTGATGCCGTTCTGACCGGCATCCAAGGAACCTGAGCGGTCGGGGCTTGATCCCCGGCTGCTTCGGGTGGACGATGGCTCGCGTGACCGCGAACAATCCCGGCAGCAGACCGGAAAGGCGTGGACTGGCGTCGGCGTTTGGCTGAAGCCTACGGGGAGAAAACATGGCTCAAGCTCAGGAATTCGAGAAGGTTCTCTCGAGCAGCGACACCAGCGTTGCTGCTTTTGACGAGCACAAATCGGCCGTCAAGCGTATCCAGCATTTCTTGCATTCGACGCCGGCCGCGGTGCCGCTGATCGTCCTGGTTCTGGCGATCATCGTCTTCGGCATCACCATCGGTGGGCGTTTCTTTTCGTCCTACACGCTGACGCTTATCCTGCAGCAGATCGCCATCATCGGCATTCTGGGGGCTGCGCAGACATTGGTCATCCTGACCGCAGGCATCGACCTGTCGATTGGTGTGATCATGGTGATTTCAGCGGTGATCATGGGCAATTGCGCGGTCTCCTACGGCATGCCGAGCGCGCTCGCAGTGGCGATCGGGCTTGCCGCCGGCGCCGCCTGCGGGCTGCTCAACGGGGTGCTTGTCGCCTACATGAAGCTACCACCCTTCATCGTGACGCTTGGCACCTGGAACATCGTCATGGCCACGAACTTCATCTATTCGGCCAACGAGACGATCCGCGACACCGACGTCGATACCCAGGCGCCGCTGCTGCATCTCTTTGCCATCAGCTTCAAGGTCGGCACTGCGGTGCTGACGCTCGGCGTCATTGCCACGGTCCTGCTCGTGATGATCCTCTGGTACGTGCTCAATCACACGGCGTGGGGCCGCCATGTCTACGCCGTTGGCGATGACCAGGAGGCGGCGAAGCTGTCGGGCATCCAGACCAAGAAGGTGTTGATGACGGTCTACACCTTGGCCGGCCTGATCGCCGCTTTCGCGGCCTGGGTCTCCATTGGCCGCAACGGCTCGATCTCGCCGTCGGCTGCCGTCACCGACTACAATCTGCAGGCCATCACCGCGACGGTGATCGGCGGTATTTCCCTCTTCGGCGGACGCGGCTCCATCCTGGGCACGCTGTTCGGCGCGATGATCGTCGGCGTCGTTTCCATGGGCCTCAACATGCTGGGCGCCGATCCGCAATGGAAGGTGCTGCTCACCGGTGTGCTGATCATCGGCGCCGTGGCAGTCGACCAATGGATCAGAAAGGTGTCGGCATGACCATGACCCAGGAGCCCATCCTCACCGCGCGTGGCCTGATCAAGCGCTATGGCCGTGTCACCGCCCTCGACAATGCCGACTTCGACCTTTATCCCGGCGAAATCCTCGCCGTCATCGGCGACAACGGCGCCGGCAAGTCGTCGCTCATCAAGGCGATTTCCGGCGCGGCCGTGCCCGACGAAGGCGAGATCCGGCTTGAAGGCAAACCCGTCGCCTTTAAATCGCCGATGGAGGCACGCGAAGCCGGCATCGAGACCGTCTACCAGAATCTGGCACTGTCGCCGGCGCTCTCGATCGCCGATAACATGTTCCTTGGCCGCGAGATCCGCAAACCGGGTTTTCTGGGCGATTGGCTGCGTATGCTCGACCGTCCGGCGATGGAAAAGCGCGCCCGCGACAAGCTTACCGAGCTTGGCCTGATGACCATCCAGAACATCAGCCAGGCTGTGGAAACGCTCTCGGGGGGCCAGAGGCAGGGCGTTGCGGTGGCGCGCGCGGCCGCCTTCGGCAGTCGTGTGGTGATCATGGACGAGCCGACGGCCGCCCTTGGCGTCAAGGAAAGCCGCCGCGTGCTCGAGTTGATCCTCGACGTCAAGAAGCGCGGCCTGCCGATCGTGCTGATCTCGCACAACATGCCGCATGTGTTCGAAGTGGCCGACCGCATTCACATCCACCGGCTCGGCCGTCGCCTCTGCGTCATCGATCCCAAGCAATATACGATGTCCGATGCCGTGGCCTTCATGACCGGAGCAAAGGTTCCGCCCGAGGCAGCGCTGGCGGCCTGATACATGTCGCCCAAGTGCTGGAGGGTTGGCGGCACGGCAGGCACGGAACAGGAATTTGAAGCGCGTCGCGCGACCGTCTTGGCGCGTCACACTTGCGAATTGCCAAATTGCCGCAGGGGGCATGCCGGTTCGGGCATGTTTAAATCGATTGAATATATAGCGGTATCAGCTAGCATGGGCTGGGAGGAGCGATGAAAGCCGGTATGATCATGGCAACCGCACGAGAGGCATCATGACGAGCGCGATGACATCCGAACCCCTTCCTCCACTGCTCGAAAATCCTGATCCCAAGACACTCGCACGTGAAGTCTTGGTGGCCCTCAAATACCGGGTCGGCAAGGATACCGCCGTTGCGACCCAGTACGACTGGCTGACCGCCTCGATCAAGGTCGTGCGCGACCGGATCGTCGATCGCTGGATGCAGGCGACGAAGGAGGCGTACGATCAGAAGGAAAAACGCGTCTATTATCTGTCTCTGGAG
>NZ_RZPF01000239.1:0-8329 GCF_004022735.1 Mesorhizobium sp. M7A.F.Ca.AU.001.01.1.1 | reverse complement strand
GCCGACCTCCGTCGACCTGATGTTCGGCGCCACGCAATTGATGATGCAGTCGATCATCGCCAACAAGCTGAAGCAATGCCGCCCCGACATCCTGGTCCGCCCGGCAGTGTCGAGATACCGGGTCCTCGATTTCCTGAAGATCGACGCGCTGATGAACGAGACGGTGGATATCAAGGACGAACTGAAGCGGCAGGTGGAGAAGGCGGTGGAGGCGAGGAATAGCGCCGCCATCAAGGGGAGACGGGGCAAGCAGGTCGGGTGAGGATGCATCTCCCCATTCGATCTGAAAGGCTCCAACCGATTACGACTTAGCCGCCACCGGCGCATACTCCAGCGCCACAACGCCGTTGCTGAACGGCGTGGCCGAAATCAGTTCGAGCGACACCGGTTCGCCGCCTGGGAACAGCGGCTTGCCTTGGCCGACGGTGCCGGGATAACTGAGCAGCCTGACGCGGTCGACCAGGCCATGGCGCAGCAATTCCTGCGCGACGCTGAGGCTGCCATGCACATAGATGTTGCCGCCGCTGCCTTGCTTCAGCGTCCTGACCGCTTCCGGCAGCGGTCCCTTCAGCAATTCGGCAGGCTTCCAGTCGAGCGCCTTCAGGCTGTTCGACGCGACATATTTCGGCAGCGCGTTGAACCGTTCGGCAAAATCTCCGGTTTCCGTCGGCCAGGAGCCGGCAAAGATCTCATAGGTCGTGCGCCCCAAAAGCATGGCGCCGGTGTCGGCAAGCTCGTCCTCCTTGAACCTGTTCATCTCGTCGTTCCAAGTCATGCTTGGCAGCTTCTCGACCTCGGCAATGCCATCGACGCTGATGAATTCGGTGACGATAAGTTTTCGCATGGCGTTCTCCTTCTTCGCTCAAAGGACGGACCGCGCAGGGTCATTGCGACACGCTTCGTGAAAAATATCACTGTGCGGGCGGAGGCGCCGCGTTCAAGGGGAGACAGCGGAAGAGGACAAGGGTGAGCCCTGGTGAAACGCAGGGCTGGCCGGTAAACCCGTAACCCCACCGCTCGTCTTCAGTCCTTCGCCCGCTCCACATAAGCCCCATCCGCCGTCATCACCACCACGCGGGTGCCCGGCGCGATGTGGGGGGGCACCAGGGTGCGCACGCCGTTGGACAGCACGGCCGGCTTGTAGGACGACGAGGCCGTCTGTCCCTTGGTCGTCGGCTCGGTTTCCACCACTTCGAAGGTGGCGCGCTGCGGCAGCACCAGGGAAATGGCAATGCCGTTGAACTGCGACACCTGCACGGCCATGCCTTCCAGCAGGTAAGGTGCCATGTCGCCGACCACGGCTTCCGACACCGCCACCTGGTCGTAGGTTTCCGGGTTCATGAAGTGAAAGCCTTCGCCGTCGCGGTAGAGGAAGGTGTGCTCGCGCTCTTCGACATAGGCGCGCTCGACCTGCTCGGTGGTGCGGTAGCGTTCCGAAACCTTCACCCCGTCGCCGATGCGGCGCATGTCGAGCTGCGTTACCGGCGTGCCCTTGCCTGGGTGGATGTTTTCGGCAAAGAGGATCACATAAAGCTTGCCGTCCTTGTCGACGACATTGCCTTTGCGGAGCGAACTGGCGATGACTTTCACCACGGTTTTAAATCCTGCAAGAAGAGTTGACTGGCGTTTGCCGGCTAGTGCGGCGCTGGATGGGGGCCTACCGCATCTTGGCCGCCGCCGCCAGCCCCCTTCCACCATGTTCCGAGCCGCATGACCGAAGCTTCGCCCTGGTGGACGCCTGACGTTCACGCCGACCGCCGCCCGCGGCTGATGCTGCGCAATGGCATCGCCGCCGGCCTGCGCGACTGGTTCGCCGCCCATGATTTCGTCGAGGTGCAAACGGCGGCGCTGCAGGTCTCGCCCGGCAATGAGGCGCATCTGGCGGCTTTCGCCACGGAAGCGGTCGGGCCGGACGGTGCA
This sequence comes from Mesorhizobium sp. M7A.F.Ca.AU.001.01.1.1, assembly GCF_004022735.1. NCBI lineage: Bacteria > Pseudomonadati > Pseudomonadota > Alphaproteobacteria > Hyphomicrobiales > Phyllobacteriaceae > Mesorhizobium > Mesorhizobium sp. M7A.F.Ca.AU.001.01.1.1. Next base: position 6,409 of record NZ_RZPF01000239.1, on the reverse strand, counting down.
AGGGCGCCACTCTATCTCCACACCTCGCCGGAATTCGCCTGCAAGAAGCTGCTCGCCGCCGGTGAAACCAGGATTTTCAGCTTCGGTCCGGTCTATCGCAACCGCGAGCGCGGCCCCTTGCATCATCCCGAATTCACCATGCTCGAATGGTACAGGGTGGGCGAGGCCTATGAGAGCCTGATGCTGGATTGTGCGGCCTTTCTGGCGCTGGCCGCGACAAGGACAGGGGCGACTCTTTTCTCTTTCCGGGGCCGCGACTGCGATCCGTTTGCCGAGCCGGAACGACTGACGGTGGCGGACGCTTTCGCCCACTATGCCGGCATCGACCTGCTGGCCACGGTCGCCGCCGACGGCAGCACCGACCGCGACGCGCTGCACGCCGCCTTGACCTATGCCGGCCTGCGCACCGCGCCCGACGACAGCTGGGCCGATCTGTTCAGCCGGGTGATGGTGGAAAAAATCGAGCCGTTGCTCGGGCAGGGCCGCGCGACCATCCTGTGCGAATATCCCGTCGCCGAGGCGGCACTGGCGCGGCCGAGCCAGCGCGACCCGCGCGTCGCCGAGCGTTTCGAGCTCTATTGCTGCGGCGTCGAACTCGCCAACGGCTTTGGCGAACTGACCGACGCCGACGAGCAGCGCCGGCGCTTTGTTATCGAGATGGACGAGAAGCAGCGCGTCTATGGCGAGCGCTATCCGCTGGACGAGGATTTTCTCTCAGCCCTTGCCATCATGCCGCCGGCCAGCGGCATCGCACTCGGCTTCGACCGGCTGGCGATGCTGGCGACCGGCGCGCAAAAAATCGAGGACGTGATCTGGACGCCTGTCGCCTGAGGGCGGAAAGATCTGGCCTATTCGATTCCAGGGATCAAGACTGGACCGTGACCCCGAACCAAGAGACCACATGATCGGTACTGGATTTCAAGGTCAATCGGGAAGATCTACAGTGGCTGCTTCTGAAACGGTCGAAATCGCCATTGTCGGCGCCGGAGTTGTCGGGCTGGCGACGGCACTTCGCCTTGTCGCGGACGGCCGCGAAGTCCTGCTCATCGATCCGAACGAGCCGGGCTCCGGCGCGTCGTTCGGCAATGCCGGAACGATCGCCGAATATGCCTGCATGCCGGTCGGCACTCCTGCGGTGCTGCGGGCATTGCCAAAGCTGCTGCTTGATCCCGACAGCCCGTTTTCGCTGCGCTGGCCGGCGCTGCTGCAGCTGGCGCCATGGCTCGTTCGGTTCATGCGGCAATCGCTGCCGGCGGCCACCCGGGCCAATGCACTGGCGCTCGCCGGACTGCTGGCCGACGCCCTTCCAGCCTGGGAAGACATGGTCGGGGAGGCCGGGCTGGAGGACCAGATGCGCCGCAATGGCTGTCTTTACCTCTATCGCCGCTTGAGCGATTTTGCCGCTGGCGCCGGCGGCCGGGCAATGCGCGCTGGGTTTGGCATCCACCAAGAGGTCCTGACTCCCGAAGAGGTGGCGGCGCTTGAGCCGGGCCTGCCGGCGACAGCAGCGCATGGCGTGTATTTTCCCGACTCGATCAATGTCACCGATCCGGCAATGGTGATGCGGCGGTTGCTGGGCGCGGTGAGTGCCCGTGGTGCATCGGTGAAGCAGGCAGAGATCACCGGGCTGCAGGTCGAGGCTGACGGTGTGCAGCTCAGCGGACCCGGCGTTCGCATCAAGGCTGGCACGGTGGTGATCGCCGCCGGTGCACGGTCGCGCGCACTGGCCGCGCAGGCCGGCGACAGGATTCCGCTCGAGACCGAGCGCGGCTATCATCTGGAATTCCAGACCGACGCGCCGCTGCTCAACCGACCTGTCTGTCCCGTCGATCTTGGTTTCTACCTGACGCCGATGGCTGGCCGCTTGCGGGTCGCCGGCACCGTCGAACTCGGCGGCCTGGTCGCGCCGCCAAATCCGCGCCGGCTGGCGCTGCTTGACCGTGGCGCCAGGCAAATTTTTCCCAGGCTCGGCTCGCCTGCCTCGCAATGGCTCGGCTTCCGGCCGTCCCTGCCGGATTCCAGGCCGGTCATCGGCGCTTCGCGCGGCAGCTCCCGCGTAATTCATGCTTTCGGGCACGGCCATCTCGGCCTGACGCTGGCTCCGATCACCGCGCGGCTGGTCGCCGACTTGATCGGCGGACGCGGCGATCCGGCTCGGCTCGCACCTTTCGCGGCGGGCCGTTTCGGCCGTTGATCGATGGATGCCCTCGATCTGAGCTAGTGCGCGAAAACCTGCTCCAGCGAGCGAAAGCCCTTGAATTCCAAGGCATTGCCCGAGGGGTCGCGGATGAACAGCGTTGCCTGTTCGCCGGGCTCGCCCTTGAAGCGGACCATCGGCCGTTCCAGCCAGTCGATGTCGTCGCGCGCCTCCAGCCGTGTCGCCAGGCGCTGCCAGTCGTCCATCAAGAGCACCGCGCCGAAATGCGGGATCGGCACGACAATGCCGTCGACCTTGCCGTCGCTGGGGGCCTGTGCGGCCTGCGGCCGCAGATGCGCCGACATCTGGTGACCGTAGAGGTCGAAGTCGACCCAGGTCGCTGACGAGCGGCCGATCGCGCAGCCCAGCACCTCGCCATAGAAAACGCGGGTTTCATCGAGATCACGGACCGGGAAGGCGAGATGGAAAGGCGTCATCGAAATGCTCCGTGCAGGCTGCGAACCGATTTTGCGTCACAGGGTTCGCGGTTTGAACCGTCCGCCCTGCATTTTGATTGAAGCCTATGCCATTGCACAAGCCGGACCGGAACAATAGATGGGTGGGCAACGGCCGCACACCGGCCGCACCAGCAGGATTTCAGGCATGACCGACATATCAGACGCAGCAAAATTGACCGACCGCGTCGCGGCCCTGGTCGAGGCTGCCAAAAAGGCCGGCGCCGATGCCGCCGACGCGGTGGCCGTGCGCGGCCGCTCGACCGGTGTGTCGGTGCGTCTCGGCAAGGTCGAGGCTACCGAAGCTTCCGAAAGCGAGGATGTGGCGCTGCGCGTTTTCGTCGGCGGCCGCGTGGCGAGTGTCTCGGCGACAGCGGCGTCCGACCCGAAAACGCTGGCCGAGCGCGCCGTGGCGATGGCGAAAGTGTCGCCGCAGGATCCCTATCAAGGGCTGGCCGATCCGGCATTGCTCGCCAAACAGACGCGCGATCTCGACCTGTTCGACGCCACCGAAGTGTCGGCAGACCAGTTGAAGGAAGCCGCATTGGCGGCGGAAGCGGCAGCGCTTGCCGTCAAGGGCGTGACCAATTCGGCCGGCGCCAGCGCCGGTGCCGGGCTGGGCGGCCTGGTGCTGGCCACCTCGCACGGCTTCCTCGGCCACTATGTCGGCTCGCGTTTTTCGCGCTCGGCCAGCGTTATCGCCGGCGAGGGCACCGGCATGGAGCGCGACTATGAATTCTCCTCGCGCCAGCATTTTGCAGATCTCGATGCGCCCGAGGACATCGGCCGCAAGGCCGGCGAGCGCGCCGTGCGCCGCATCGGCGCGCGCAAGGCGGCGACCGGGCCGGTCGACGTGGTGTTCGACCCACGCGTCGCGCGCGGCATCGCCGGCCATCTCGCCGGCGCCATCAACGGCGCCTCGGTCGCGCGCAAGACCTCGTTCCTGCGCGACATGATGGGCAAGCAGGTGGCCGCCTCCGCCATCACCGTCACCGACGAGCCGCTCCGGCGACGTGGCCAGGCCTCGCGTCCGTTCGACGGCGAAGGCGTCGAGGGCGAAAAGCTGTTGATGGTCGAGAAGGGCGTGCTCAACCACTGGTTCCTGTCGACCTCGGCTGCAAGGGAGCTGGGCCTCGTCACCAACGGCCGCGGCGCACGCAGCGGCTCCTCCGTTACGCCATCCTCCACCAATCTCGCCATCGAACCCGGCGAGCGGTCGCCGGAAGAGCTGATCAAATCGCTCAAGACCGGCTTCTACGTCACCGAGGTGTTCGGCCAGGGCGTCGACATGGTCACCGGCGAATACAGCCGCGGCGCTTCCGGTTTCTGGATCGAGAATGGCGAACTGGCCTATCCCGTCGCCGAGGTCACCATCGCCTCGAACCTGAAGACGATGTTCCTCAACATGGTGCCGGCCGATGACCTCGACCGCAATTTCGGCACCGCGGCGCCGACGCTCCTGATCGAAGGCATGACCCTTGCCGGAGCATGACCTGACCACTGCCGGAGCCACCGAAGACTTGCCGCTGCTGCGCGATGCCGCCCGCGAGGCGGGGGTGATCGCCATGCGCTACTTCGGCAACAGCCCGCAAGTCTGGATGAAGGGCGGCACATCACCGGTCAGCGAGGCCGACCACGCGGCCGACGCCTATCTGCGCGAAACATTGCTGGCGGCGCGGCCGGATTATGGCTGGCTGTCGGAAGAGACAGTTGACGATCCGGTCCGGCTTTCGGCACGCCGCACCTTCGTCGTCGACCCGATCGACGGCACGCGCGGTTTCCTGGAAGGCCAGCGCACCTGGTGCGTCAGCGTCGCCGTCGTCGAGCATGGCCGCACGCTGGCCGGCGTGCTGGAATGCCCGGCGATGGAGGAGACCTATTGGGCGCTGCCCGGCCAGGGTGCTTTCCGCAACGGCAAGCGCATTGCGGTTCGCAAGCTGGCGGAAACGGCCGAGATTTCCGGGCTGAAGCAGTTGACCGACCTGATGCCTGCCGAATGGCAGGCGCGGCTGAAGCGGGCGCCTTACAGCCCTTCGCTCGCCTATCGGCTGGCCATGATCGCCAATGGCGCGCTGGACGCCACTTTCGTCAAGCCGAACGCGCATGACTGGGACATTGCGGCGGCCGACCTCATCCTGCGCGAGGCCGGCGGCCAGCTGCTCGACCAGCATGGCCGCGCTCCACTTTATGCCGGCGAGGTGACTCGTCACGGCGCCCTTGCTGCCGGCAGCGGTGAATTGCTGGCCGTGCTCGCCGGCGTCATCGCCGGTCTGGACACGTGAAAGCGTTTTCCCCGGCGAGATGAATTCATCTCGCCCTAAAGGTTCCAAAGTCGGCGGCTTTGGTCTAGACCTGTGACAAACTCACGATATGTGAAGGACCGACATGGCCGCGGAAGACGGAAAGAAACAGCTTTTGCATCTGGTGTTCGGTGGCGAACTGAAGAAGCTTGGCGGCACCGAATTCCGCGATCTCGACGGGCTCGACATCGTCGGCATCTATCCCGACTATCAATCCGCGCACACGGCGTGGAAAGCCAAGGCGCAAGCCAGCGTGGACAACGCTCACATGCGTTACTTCGTCGTTCATCTGCACCGGCTGCTGGACCCCGACAACAAGGCTGCCGGTTGACTTCGATGGAGCATGACCTGGCGAAAGGGCCAGCAAGCGATGCCGCGCCCACGGGCAGGGGACGCAGCCGCACGACCAAGGCCTTCTGGCGCAAGATTCGCCAACCGCTTGCGCAGTCGCGATTCGTCAAGAACGCCATCGCCAGCCTGTTCGCCCAGTTCGTCCGCTTCGTGCGCCTCACCAATCGCGTCGTCGAGGGATCGGCACGGTTTTCGGGCGGTGCCTATACCGAGTTCGAGCCTGGCATCATCGCCTTGTGGCACGGCCAGCATCTGCTGACGCCTGCCTATTATCCCAAGCGCAAGCCGCTGGTCGCCATGGTTTCGCGCAGCGCCGATGCCGAGCTCAACGCCTTGATGCTGGAAAAATTCGGCATCGAGGCTGTGCGCGGCTCGGGCGGGCGGGAAAATGCCAGGCACCTCGACAAGGGTGGAGCGAAAGCGCTTATCGCCCTGAAAAAGTCGCTCGCCGTCGGCAAGAACGTCGCCATGATCGCAGATATTCCGCACGGCACGCCGCGAGACGCAGGACTTGGTATCGTTCTCCTGGCTCGCCTCTCGGGCCGGCCGCTTGTGCCCGTCGCCATCACCACCAGCCGCCGCAAGGTGCTGGAGAAGAGCTGGGACAAGACCACCATTAACCTGCCGTTCGGCCGTTCGTCGATCGTCATTGGCCAGCCGATCTTCGTGGCGGCCGGCGCCGATGACGCCGAAATGGAGCGCAAGCGCCAGGAAGTGCCGCCAGCGCTCAATGCCGCGCCCGCCGAGGCTTACCGTCTCGTGGATGCTCCGCGATGAGCGGCCGCTGGGCACGGGCCATGCTGTCGGCTTACCGATTCGCGGGTGCGGCAGCCTATCCGCTGGTCGGGCCCTACGTTGCCTGGCGCACCTCGCGCGGCAAGGAAGACCGCTACCGCCGCCGCGAGCGCTATGGCGTCGCCGGCCGCGCGCGCCCCGACGGGCCGGTGATCTGGATCCATGCCGCGAGCGTCGGCGAGACCATAGCCGTCGTGCCGCTGGTCGAAAGCATTCTCGACTATGGCGTCAACATCGTGCTGACGACCGGCACGGTGACCTCTGCGCAGGTCGCCGACGAGCGGCTCGGTGACCGCATCATCCATCAATAT
>NZ_RZPF01000238.1:0-8346 GCF_004022735.1 Mesorhizobium sp. M7A.F.Ca.AU.001.01.1.1 | reverse complement strand
GCTCGGTCCCGACCTGACGGCGCAATGGAAATCGGCTTCCGGCAATGGCGCGGGTTCCTCATCCGAGTGGTTTGACGCCGGCGACATGGCGACTGCTGCGATCACGCTGCGCGACCATGTCGGTGAACAGGTAGCGCTAGCCTTCGCCGATCCGGCTGCACGTCTGATCGCCGCCGACCTCGCCGACGGCCTTGACGAGACCGGCTATCTGCGTGCCGATCTGGCCGAGATCGCCGCTCGTCTCGGTGCGGATGCCGCCGCCGTGGCGAAGGTGCTGGCGGTGTGTCAGACCTTCGAGCCGGCCGGCCTGTTTGCCCGCGACCTGGCCGAATGCCTGTCGCTGCAGCTTGCCGTGCGGAGCCGGCTCGATCCGGCGATGAAGGCGCTGGTCGCCAATCTCGAACTCCTGGCACGGCGCGATTTTCACGCATTGAAACGGATCTGCGGTGTCGACGAGGAGGATCTGCTCGACATGCTGGCCGAAATCCGGGCGCTCGATCCCCGGCCGGGCATGGCGTTTTCGGGCGGCGCCAGCGACGCGATCGTCGCCGATGTGGAGGTGCGCGCGGCCAATGACGGCAGCTGGACGGTCGAACTCAATGCCGAAACGCTGCCGCGGGTGTTGGTCGACCATATCTATTTCGCCCAGGTCTCTCCGCAGGCCAAGAACCAGGCGGAAAGGGATTTTCTGGCCGAATGCCTGCAGAACGCCAACTGGCTGACGCGCAGCCTCGACCAGCGGGCAAAGACCATCCTCAAGGTCGCCTCGGAAATCGTTCGCCAGCAGGACGCCTTCCTCGTCCATGGCGTGCGGCAGCTGAAGCCGCTCAATCTGCGCACTGTGGCCGACGCCATCGGCATGCACGAATCGACCGTCAGCCGGGTCACAGCCAATAAATACATGCTGACGCCGCGCGGCGTGTTCGAGCTTCGCTACTTCTTCACCGCCTCGATCGCCGCATCGGGCGGCGGCGATGCGCACTCCTCGGAAGCCGTGCGTGACCGCATCAAGCAGTTGATCGACGAGGAGAAGCCCGTCGACGTGCTTTCCGACGATGCAATCGTCGACATGTTGCGCGAAAGTGGCGTCGACATTGCAAGGCGTACGGTCGCCAAGTACCGGGAAGGCATGAATATCCCCTCCTCGGTGCAGCGCCGGCGCGAGAAACGTGCGATGGCCAGCGCCGGGCGCTGAGGCGGGTCGATTTTCCACAAGCCAGCACTTCATTGACAAGCCGCGGTGAACTGGCTAGAAGCCCGCCCGCATGAGACGGGCTAGATGCCCGCATGCGGATGGTCCGTCACGACGTTGGCCTCGGGACGGTCAAAGGGCGGCTTGTGATCAACCGGAAAGTCTGGATTTAAAATCGGCGCAAGTGACGCCGCAAAGCTTGTGCGCACGGATCACGAGTATAAACTCGGGCCAGTTTGAAGCCTGAGCAAGGAAGGTCAGTTTTCAGATGAATCTGCGCATATCGGGAAAACACATGGACATCGGCGATGCGTTTCGGACACGCATCAACGATCGTGTCGGCGAAGCGATCGGCAAATATTTCGATCGCGGCTTTGCCGGACATGTCACGGTCATCAAATCGGGTTCGCGCTATTCGGCGGATTGCATGATCCGGCTGGATTCCGGCGCTTCGCTGCAGGCCACCGGCGATGCCCAGGATCCGACGCTTGCCTTCGAGGCGGCGGCGGACCGTCTGGAAACCCGCCTGAGGCGCTACAAGCGCCGGCTGAAATCGCACAATTCGGGCGCCGCCAACGGCCAACCGACCGACATAGCCTACACGGTGATGGCGCCGCTTGCCGATGACGACGAGGACATTCCGGAGAATTTCGCGCCGGCCATCGTCGCCGAATCAACCATGACGCTGAAGACCATGTCGGTGGCGTCGGCGGTCATCGAGCTCGACACCAAGGACAGCCCGGTCTTCGTCTTCCGCAACGCGGGAACCGACCATCTCAACATCGTCTATCGCCGACCCGATGGAAATATCGGTTGGATCGACCCGTCGACGACCAAGGTCGCACAAGCGTGACGACAACGGTCGCACGGTGACGACAAGGGTCGCACGGTGACGACGAGGTCGCACTGGGATAAGAGCCGGCCGCACGAGGGGTGAGGACTGGTGACGGCAGGCGAACAAGGGATTTTCAAGCATGGATCTGAGCGATCTTATCAACGTTCCGGCGATATTGCCGGCGTTGAAGGCGAACTCCAAGAAGCAGCTGCTGCAATTGCTGTCCGAACGGGCGGCGGCGATTTCCGGCATTCCGGAGCGGGAGGTGTTCGACACCATCCTGCAGCGTGAGCGGCTGGGTTCGACCGGCGTCGGCAACGGCATCGCCATCCCGCACGGCAAGCTGGCCGGCGTGAAGCGCATCGCAGGTGTTTTCGCCCGGCTGGAGACGCCTGTCGATTTCGAATCGCTGGACGATCAGCCCGTCGATCTGGTGTTTCTGCTGCTGGCGCCGGAAGGGGCGGGTGCCGATCACCTCAAGGCACTGTCGCGCATCGCGCGAGTGCTGCGTGACGCCGACACGGTGGCCAAGATCAGGGGTACGCGCGACGCCGCGGCTATCCACGCGCTTTTATCGGACACCCAGGCCTCGCACGCGGCCTGATTTTTCTGGTGAGACGAACTTCAAGGGCCGCCACGGGCGGCCCTATGCGTTTGAGCCTGCTGGTCGCGCCTAACAGGGCGGCGCGCTGGGTCTTAGTGGATGGCGACCGTGGTCAGGTCGTTTTCCATGGCACCGGCCAGTGCGCGGTCACGCGCGTCGGAAAGCAGGATCGGCTGGCCATTGGCTGCAAACAGCGCCCACAGTTCCATGCCGGGAGCGATTTCGCCGAGATTGGGGAAACGGCCGAGCAATTCGTCGCTCGAGACCTTTCTGAGATAAGCGACCGAGCCCTCGCCGAGATGAGCGAATTCGCCATTGGTCATGGTGATAGTTTCAGTTCTGGTCATTTCAAAGCCTCCTTGGCGCGAGGACGCCGCTCAAGGCCATCCCGCATGAGAGCCATCGGTAAAGATCAGTCTTTCACCGATATGTTTATTTTCCGTACCAGCCGTTCGGACTCCGGCCGATCGAGGTCGATCGCCAAAAGGCCGTTCTTCAACTCCGCTGCGATCACCCGCATGCCGTCGGCCAGCACGAAACAGCGCTGGAACTGGCGCGCGGCGATGCCGCGATGAAGAAATTCGCGCTCGGTGTCGTCGGTCTGACGGCCGCGCACGACCAACTGGTTTTCCTCCGTGGTGACATCGAGATCGCTTTCGGCGAAACCGGCGACCGCCAATGTGATGCGCAACCTTTCGGTTTTGCCGTCGGCGCCGCTGAGGCGTTCGATGTTGTAGGGAGGGTAGCTGTCACCGGACTTCGCCAGGCGTTCCAGGGTCTTTTCCATGGCGTCGAAACCAAGCAGAAGCGGGCTGGAAAAGGGCGTCATTCGGCTCATGTTACACTGTCCTCTCAAGAGCGACATAAAGTGGAAAAACCCAGATGGCATTTTTCCCGATGGCCTTGATATGGTCCGCCCCGCGACCAAGTTCAAGCCGTCAACAGACCCGCCCAAAAAGACCAGGCCGTGGACTCACAGGAATGACAGACATGGCGCTTGAAACGGCGAGCAGATGCAAGGAAAAGCGCGCGGGTCGGGATTGTCTTCCCCGGTCGAGCGGTTCGGCCTGGCAGCTCGCGGCCGCTTCGGCGTCATTTGGATGTTCCGATCGGATCGATGCAAGTCCACGACCTCGCCAAACAAGGAATTGAAATGCCCCAGTCACGCAAGATCATCATCGACACGGATCCCGGCCAGGATGATGCCGTCGCCATATTGCTGGCGCTCGGCAGCTCCGAACTGGAGATCGTCGGCATATCAGCCGTTGCCGGCAACGTGCCGCTGAAGCTTACCGAAAAGAATGCCCGCAAGATCTGCGAGCTGGCCGGCCGCCCGGACATCAAGGTCTATGCCGGTGCCATCCGGCCCCTGACGCGCGAACTGGTCACCGCCGAGGAAGTGCATGGCAAGACCGGCCTCAACGGTCCGCAATTGCCCGAACCGACGATGAAGCTGCAGGACCAGTACGCGGTCGATTTCATCGTCGAGACGCTGATGAGCGAAGAAAGCGGCACGATCACGCTTTGCGCGCTCGGCCCGCTCACCAACATTGCGCTGGCGCTGATCCGCGAGCCGCGCATCGCACCGCGCATCAAGGAAATCGTGCTGATGGGCGGCGGCTTCTTCGAAGGCGGCAATGTCACACCGACCGCCGAATTCAACATCTATGTCGACCCGCAGGCCGCAGATGTCGTGCTCAAATCCGGCATTCCGATCGTCATGATGCCTCTCGACGTCACCCACAAGGCGCTGACCACCGCCAAGCGCACGCAGGCCTTCCGCGCGCTGGGCACCAGGGTCGGCACCGCCACCGCGGAGATGTTGGAGTTCTTCGAGCGCTTCGATGAAGAGAAATACGGCACCGACGGTGGCCCGCTGCACGATCCTTGCGTCATCGCCTATCTGTTGAAGCCGGACCTGTTCAAGGGCCGCAACTGCAACGTCAGCGTGGAAACCGCCTCGGAACTGACCATGGGCATGACCGTGATCGACTGGTGGGGCGTCACCAAACGGCCGAAGAACGCCATGGTGATGCGCGACATCGACCATGATGCGTTTTTCGCCTTGCTGGTGGAGAGGCTGGGGCGGCTTAACTGACCGTCAGAACAGAACTGAACTTGTGAGCACGCGTCTTCACTCATTGAGAAACCGATAGGTGTCTCCGCCGCGCTTATGATGTTGCCGCTCGATGGGGATGACCGAACCGACAAGGTGCGGCATCCCCACTTCATCATCGATGGATGTCACCGCGCTGTTGCCATCAAGGCGGACATCGTATGTGTAATACAGCCCGCGCCCGGCAGCCATCTTCGGATTGATGGGCATTAACCTCACATACTCGATAGTGCCCATCACACTCTGAGTTGCCACAACCGGATTGTCCTGGTTCATCGCAATCGGGATCAGCGCCGCCAGGGGCAGTGCGCAGAAGAATACGACACCAATGACTGCGTCTCGGTATTCTGCCTGAAACAGAAGCAGGCGGTTTCTGAGAGAAGATACTGTTGCCATGATTCAATTCACGAATCGGTAGAAGACGAAGCCATTGTCGCGCGTGACGCGTTCGATGTTTGTGCGCGAGCCGATCAGATGCGGGTGATCGTCATCGATAAGGACAGACGAACCGTTCTCGATAGAAACCAGATATATGCCGCGGCCATGGTCCAACCGGACACTTTCGACGTTTGCCTCGACTGTGTCGACCGATCGGATCGGGCTGGCGTCGTTGATCCATTTGTTTGCCGCCAACATGATCATAACCGCAAACGCACCAATAAAGAGGATCACGCCAGGCGCGTTCCTCTTCAAACCATCCCAAGTCCAAAAGACAGACATGAATCCCTCAAGCCAGATTCATGTGGTGGTGGGACAGCACACTTTCAATCTGTTGCCATTCCAGGGTGCTGCAACTCCTTGCGGCGCCGGCTCGGCCGCCTTTACTTCGACCGCGAAAACGCCAGCCACAGGCCGCCGCCGACCATGAAGCTGCCGCTGATCCTCGACAGGAGTTTGATGCGGCCGGCCGACAGCAGGCGCCCGGCGCGGCCGGCGGCCAGCGCGTAAGTCGAATCCGAGAAGGCGGCGAAGATCATGGCGGTCAGACCCATGACGGCGATCTGCAGCGAGTAGTTGCCTTGCGGCGAAATGAACTGCGGAAAGAAGGCGCCGAAGAAAATCAGCGTCTTGGGGTTGCTCAGCGCCACCAGCAGGCCCTGCAGGAAGAAGCCGCCGCGCGGCTTTCTCGCTGTTCCATCGGCATTCAACGTGCCCTTGGAGCGGAACATCTGCACACCCATCCAGATCAGATAGGCCGCGCCGATCAGTCGTACCCACTCGAACCAGTGGCCCATGCCTGCGATCAGCGTGTTGAGGCCGATGCCGACGATGGCGATCATCACGGCAAGCCCGGCCTGCGTGCCGGCGACGTTGGCGAGGCCGGCGCGCGAGCCATGGCGGATGCTGTTGGCAATGATCAGCGTGACCGTCGGACCGGGCACCAGGATAATGACGATGCAAGCGAGGACATAGGCGGCGTAGAGTTCGAGCGACATGCTTTTTCCCCAGGAATACCGCCGAGGCGGCGCGGCTGAGGATAATCAATGCATGGCGGCGATAGCGATGCAAGCCGGTGCGCGAAGCGCCGCGGCCGCCAACGCGTGCGATTCAGGCGCCGGCCGGCCAGGGCAGTGTTGCCTCATAGGCGGCCGCCGCCTTGAGCACGGCAAGGTCGCCGCGTGGCCGGCCGATCAGCTGCATGCCCATCGGCCGCCCTCTATCGTCGAAGCCGACCGGCACATTGGCCGCCGGGCAGCCGCCCAAGGTCGCGAAGGCGGAAACCTGCATCCAGCGGTGATAGCTGTCCATTGTGCGTCCGGCGACCTCACGCGGCCAATGCGTATCGATGTCGAAGGGGAAGACCTGCGCTGTCGGCAGCGCAATCAGATCATAGCGGTCGAAGATCGACAGCAGCGTGCGATGCCAGGACGTGCGGATGACCGAAGCGGCGCGGATCTGCGGCGCCGTCAGCCGCGTTGCGTTCTCCACTTCCCAGATGGCTTCCGGCTTGAGCAGGCGGCGCTTCGCGGGATCGTCATAGTGGGTTTTGAGCGCGCAGCCGCTGCTGGCCTGGCGCAGCGTCACGAAGGCCTGCCACAGCGCTTCGAAATCGAAATCCGGCAGCAGGGGCTCGGTCGCGAAGGACGCTTCCGCAAAGCGGCCAAGTGCCGCCTCGCACAGGCCGAGAACGCCTGTTTCAACCGGCAGATGACCGCCGAGATCACCGAGCCAGGCGATGCGGCCACCAGTTGCGGGTATTCCAAGCCCTTCGAGGAACGAGCCGGGTTTCTCGTAGGACAATGGCGCGTGCGGGTGGTAACCGGCCTGCACATCGAGCAGCAGTGCCATGTCACGGACGTTGCGGCCCATCGGCCCGTCGACGCCCATCTGCGCATGGAAGACTTCGAAATCGGGTCCGCCGGGAACAAGTCCTTGCGACGGGCGGAAGCCAAAAACATTGTTCCAGGCGGCCGGGTTGCGCAGCGAGCCGCCAAAGTCGCTGCCATCGGCGACGGGCACCATGTCGAGCGCCAGGGCAACGGCCGCGCCGCCGCTCGAGCCTCCGGCGGTCAGGGCCGGATCGAAGGCGTTCAGCGTCGGCCCGAACACGGCGTTGTAGGTGTTGGAACCAAGCCCGAATTCGGGGACGTTGGTCTTGCCGATGATAATGGCGCCGGCATTGCGGATGCGCTCGACGAAGAAATCGTCCTCCTGCGGCACGAAATCGGCGAAGATCGGCGAGCCGAAAGAGGTCCTGAGGCCCGTGGTCGAGGCGAGGTCCTTGATGGCCATCGGCAGGCCGAAGAGCGGGTTGGTTTTGGCTCGCGTTGGGCTGGCATCGGCCGCATCGGCTTCGCGCAGGATATCGGCGCGATCGCGCAAGGAGACGATGGCGTTGACCAGCGGATTGACCGCCTCGATGCGGTCGAGGAATGCCGCCACCACCTCGCGCACGCAAAGCTCCCTCTCCCGGATCGCGCCGGCGAGTTCGACTGCGGACAGGCGGCAGATGTCGCCTGCCGGTGGCACGGCATGTTTTGTTTGAGGACGCAGCATTTTAATGGGTTTCCTGCAGCGCCTGATCGACGTCTTTGGCGAGCGGGATCGCCGGTTGGGCGCCAGGTTTCAGGCAGGCCAGCGAGCCGGCCGCGCCGGCGCGCGCCAGCGCCTGTTCGAGCGTGAGGCCCGACGACAGGCTGGCGGCGAAATAGCCGCAGAACGTATCGCCGGCGCCGACCGTGTCGACGGGGACGATCTTGCGCGCAGCAACGGCCAGGAACTCGGTCGGTGTCGCCGCCATCACGCCATCGCCGCCGAGCGTGACGACGACGGTGCGGCCGGTCTTTCCGGCAAAGTCGCGCATGCGCACCGCCCGATCGCGGCCTTGCAGCGACAGCGCTTCGCCATACAGGTCGAACTCGGTTTCGTTGGCGACGACATAGTCGGCCTTGCCGAGAAAGCCGGCTGCTTGCGCCTGGAAAGGTGCTGTGTTGAGCACCGTGATGGCGCCGGCCGCCCTTGCCTGGTCGAGGGCGGCATCGACGGTGGCCAGCGGAATCTCATTTTGCAGCAGCACGACGTCGCCTTTTTTCAGAAAGGCCTTGGAGAGATCGCCGGGCACCACGGAAGCGTTGGCGCCCGGCACCACGGCACTGATC
>NZ_RZPF01000237.1:0-8376 GCF_004022735.1 Mesorhizobium sp. M7A.F.Ca.AU.001.01.1.1 | reverse complement strand
ATGTTGGACCGTGCGGAACCGCTGGGGCGGCGCTCAACTCTGGCGCAGGATGAAGCGTCGATTGGGTGAATGAATAGGGCGCGCGTTCGACGGGTAGAGTGAGGCAAATCGCTGGATGTCTGCCGGATCAACGTCAACCGGTTCCATCGCCACCATCCACTCGACGTTTTCGGTGCACGGCGGCGTCGTCAGTGAGCCCTCATAAGTCCAATAGCCAAGCGAGGCTGGCAGAAGCCAGTTGGGATTCACCTCGTCGATCGTCACCTCCCCATTCGGCAGTTCGGGAAAGGCCGCAGCAAGGGCAGCAAAGCTGGCATTTGTCGCGCCGGGCGTTAAAAAGACGCCCAGCACGCCCAGAGTACCACTTTGCGTGTCCTTGTGAACGAAATGCACCTCCATCGGGAAGCTCTTGCCCGCCACGTGATGTTCGCTTGGCGCATGGAAATGGAACTGTACCAGTTCGTAGACACGATCGCCGCGGGTCAGCGTGCTGCCTTGTGGCATATTGATTTGAATGGTGTGGCCGTTGTTCACCATATTGCCGCCGCCCTTGTGCCAGCCGATGGCGATATGCGGGATATCCGCCTTGACCGCGCTGTTGATATTGATCGGCGATTGCTGCGTGCCGGCAGAGCATACGAAATTTTCCTTATCCAGATCAGCCCAGTGCTCCGGTCCGACCGGACCGGTGTACCCCCAATGGGCACTGGTCGCTTGGGCGGCTTGAACGCAAATCCGGCATGCGCCGAGCGCAACCAACCCTTTGATCAGGTGACGACGATACATATTACTTTTGCTCCTCTTGCGAACTGATGTTGGTGGCTGCCCTAATGGACGCGTGATGGCCAATCGGCGCGGCCAGTATTGTCCTTTGCAACTGATAGATGCCCGCACGCCTTGGCGTGCTTTCATAAGTGCGGCTGCCGTTTCTCGGCTGGCCGGCTTCTGCAGCCCGCAACGGGGGCAGTTTCAACCAGCTAAACGATAAAAAATTTTAGCAGACCAGCGCTTGACCCCCGCCGCAAAGGCACAGGCGAAGGTGATCACTGCGCGGCTGCCGTTCGCGCCGGAGGCCGCATCGCTATACTTTACACTCGCTGCCCAAGGAGACGCAGGCGACCCCAATACGTTTTCATCGCTACTCCCGACGCAGCCGACCCACGCCACGAAAACGTTGCTATATTTCACGTTGGGCCAATGAGGAAATCGATCTTCTTTATGGAAGGCATTTGCGCAATGGATGCATTCCCATGCTGACAGTCGTGCGTCAGGCCGGACAATGAGATACATCGATAAGAGCTGGACAAGGATGAGGGGATGACGTGCTTGCGACGGAGCAGGTGGGGCGAGAAGGCCAGTTCTTGCGGATTTCAACTTTGCGTGACGACAGCTCATCGGAGTCAAGGTGACACACGCCGGCAGCGGGGTGTCCGGGCGGTTTCCAGCCGCACAATCGCGAGACCGCTGACGCGAACAAAGCTCGGCTGTACTCGGCACGCGAAGAGAGCCTGCCAAGCCGTTGGAGCCCGGCCTTCCGGTGCGACGCAAGCCACAGACTAGACCGCCCTCTTGTTACCCCAAAGCAGAACGTGCAGCTGCGGCAACACGCGGGCTTCGAACCACCTGTCGCTAGTCACCCTTTCGACAAGCCATTCCATTCGCATCATTATTCCGTCCAAGTCGACAGAGGCGTCTTCACTGCCAGGGAGCGGCGGCGTGTGATTGCCGGGTTGCAGATAGATCGGAAGGTGCGGATATCTCGCCGCGACTTCTTTGGCGTAGGCATAGTCACTCTCGTCGAAAACGACGAGCTTGAGCACGATTTGCGGCTTCTCTTGCGCCGCTTCGAGGCATGCATCAAACGCAGCCCAACGGGTCGTCATCTCGCTGGACGGCGGCTTTGGGCTAAGGGTCAGCACGTCAAGATCCGCAAACCACTCCCTCACCACGGAACCCTGCGTTTCCAGTGCAAAACGATAGCCCTCGCGATGGCCTCGTTCTATGAGGGGACCGAACGGCTGAATGGCCGGGTTGCCGCCTGACAAGGAGACCATAACCGGCCTGCCGCCGGAAAGCGCATGGACGGTTTGCCACACGGCATCGATCGGCATCGGTAGCCATTCATGGCGATACTGATTGTCCACCGCGTGAAGGCTGTCGCACCATGAACAGCGATAATCACATCCGCCGGTTCTGATGAACACCGTCGGCAAGCCGATGAGCACGCCCTCGCCCTGGATAGTCGGCCCGAATATCTCGCTCACACGGATTGCGGGATGCATGTCGGTCACGGACGGTATTCCGCCCAAGTTTTCGGTGTTTCGCTAACGCGCACGGCCGCGGTCTGCGGCAGACGTGCCTTGCACCATTCATAGAAATGTCTGGCCAGGCATTCCGCCGTGACCTTCTCATGTCCCAGCACGTCGTTGAGGTGCCGATGGTCGAAGCTCTCGTCAATGTAGCGTTTGAGCGGCGCCAGATCGTGATAGTCGCGCACGAAGCCGTGGGCGTCCAGTTCCTTGGCCGACAGCTCCACTACGACGACATAGTTATGCCCGTGCAGGCGCGCGCATTGATGGTTGGGAGGCAAGGAGGTGAGCTGATGCGAGGCCGAGAAGTGGAATTCCTTGCTGATGTGGAACATTACGCGCGCCTCCTGCGCAGCGCCTCAAGCCAGAAATCGGCGTCCTCGTAGTCGGTGGGATCAGCGTGCCCGGCGAGATGGAACGCTTCGCGCCGCTCGACGCAGGTCCCGCATCGTCCGCAGTGACGCACGCCGCCCTTGTAACAGGACCAGGTCTCAGCAAACGGGGTGCCGTATCTTGCGCCATCCGCAACAATGTCAGCTTTTCCGAGATTCACATACGGTGCATAGAGGCGTATCTGCGCATAGCCGTCGAGCGCGCGGTCTTGCATTGTCTGGAAAGCTTCAATGAAGGCCGGACGGCAATCGGGATAGATGAAATGGTCCCCACCATGCACGGCCGCCGCCACCGCTTCGGCGCTGTGGGCGGCGGCGAGACCGAAGGCGATTGCCAACATGATGGCATTGCGGTTCGGCACCACCGTAATCTTCATCGTGTCTTCGGCGTAGTGGCCGTCCGGCACGTCGATACTGCTAGTCAGCGCTGAGCCGGAAAGGCCACGGCCAATTTCGCCGATGTCGATGATCTGGTGCGGGACCTTCAGTCGCTGCGCGCAAAGAGCGGCGAAGCCCAATTCCTTCCTGTGCCGTTGGCCATAGTCGAAAGATAGAAGGCCGGTGAGTTCGTGCTCCGCTGCCACCATGTGAGCAAGGGAAACGGAGTCCAATCCGCCAGAGCAGACGGCGAGAGTCTTCATCATTGGTATCCTTGTTTTGACCGGGTAAGGCTGCGACCGGAGATTTCTCTGCGCCCCCACTACTCCAGCGACTCAGTTTTGTGAACCGGGAGAATTTGCGCTCAGCCCGATTGGAACGGGAGTGCGTCGCGTCCAACACGCGTGATCAATAAAAGTTGAGCGCTTCAGCAGTTTGTTTCGCATCGCGCCAACTTTCGCAACCTGCTGTCCGATCGTCGACTTCGAGACAAGGTGATGTTCGGCCGACATCGGCTGACTCTTAATTAAGCCGCAGAACACATGTTGGCTTTCTGGCCTTCGCTTGTGCGGTTGGCGAGGGCGACATGGATGCCAGCAAATTTGACATTGGCGACATCCGCCTGGAGAACCCTGCGCGGCGCGATTGAGGCCGCAGGCGAGCCTGCTCTAACTGCCGCCCTACAGTCCCGACTTCAATCCGATTGAGAACGCCTTCGCCCAACCTAAGGCGCTGCTGCGAGCAAAGGCCGAGATAACCATCAAGGCTCTATGGGACTGACGTTGCCCCAGCAGTTTTGAGTTCGTTTCCGGCGTGGGTTGTGCCCTGCTGGGCGGGTGAAGCGACGGGCGCTGGCGCGGAGCCTTTGGCATAGCGCAGCGCGAGCGACCGTCGCGGATTGAAGGTGCTGGCGAACTTGGCCGGGGTCTGCCAGGGGGGAGTGCGGCCGCGCGGTGTTGTAGTCGGCGTGCCACAGGGCGATGGCTACGCGCGCCTGAGCCAGCGAGGTGAACAGCGTCTCGTTGAGCAGTTCATCGCGCAGTCGGCCGTTGAAGCTCTCGATGAAGCCATTCTGCATCGGCTTGCCGGGCGCAATGTAATGCCATTCGACGCGGTTCTGATCCGCCCAGGAGAGGATGGCGTTCGAGGTGAACTCGCTGCCATTGTCGCTGACGATCATCCTGGGCCGGCCCCGCTCGGTGATGAGCCGTCCAATTCGCGGGCAACCCGCATGCCCGAGAGAGACGTATCAACGATGAGTGCGAGGCACTCTCTCGTGCAGTCGTCGACGACGGCCAGGATGCGGAAGCGGCGCCCGTCGGTGAGCTGGTCCGATACGAAGTCGAGCGACCAGCGCTCGTCGGGCCTCAGCGGCACCAGCATCGGCGCCCTGGTCCCGATCGCCCGCTTGCGGCCGCCACGGCGGCGACGGCGAGCTTCTCCTCCCGATAGAGCCGGAACAGCTTCTTGTGGTTCACGACCAGGCCCTCCCGCCTCAGCATCACGAGAAGACGCCGGTAGCCGAACCGGCGACGCTCCTGCGCGATCGGCCTTCATCCGCTCGCGAACCTCGCGGTCGTCCGGCCTGCTGGTCTGGTAGCGAACCGTCATGCGGCAACAGCCGATGGCTTTACACGCCCGCCGTTCGCTCATCCCGAAGCCTTCCTTCAGGCGAGCGACAGCTTTCCGCTTGGCGGCGGGCGTCACCATTTCTTTCCCACAAGGTCCTTCAACGCGGCATTGTCGAGCATGGCGTCGGCCAAAAGCCGCTTCAGGCGCGTGTTCTCGTCCTCCAGCGCCTTCAGGTCGCCGAGCCTCGGTGACATCCATCCCGCCGAAGCGGGCCTTCCAATTGTAGATCGAGGCGTCGCTGACCCCGTGCTTGCGGCACAGATCGCCAACCGATACCCCGGCCTCGTGTTTCTTCAAAATTCCGATGATCTGCTCTTCAGAGAAGCGGCTGCGTTTCATGTCCTGGTCCTCTGGATGGGCCAGAACGAACTTCAAACCGGATTAGATCAGAGGGGCAAGGTCAGGACGCCTCGGCGCGGTCGTCGACCTCTTCACCCCAGCCGAATGTGCCAACTACTTCAAAGCCGCAGGATATGACCTGGATCAGATAGGACGTGCTCCAATGGTTTACACCTGACACAGGAGTCCGGCCCCCACAACCGTTTCGCAATGAGGAGCAGCGCTGCCGCTGCTCCTCCAATCACACGACGGATTCACGATGCGGCAACTCGAGCCATGATTTCGGATCCAATGGCCGATGCGGTGTATAGTGAGGCATCCAGCGGCAAATCCCCAAATGCCAGTTGACACAGAAGATAATTAGCACCTGCCTCTTCCAGCTGATCAAGGAGAGCTTTTCGGACAGAATCTGCCGTTCCCACGACGCACAATTCACTTTCAATTGCTGCATCGAAGTTCAAAGGCAAGTTTGGTGGAGTGGAAATGGCATTTAGTTCGTATAGAAATTTGAAGCTATTGAGCCATCGTTCATAGGCAGGTGCTGCGAGCAAATACGCATCTGTTTCAGAACGCCCTATCACCACCATTCGGAGCAATCCAAGAAATGGCGCTTGCTGGCCAATGTCAGCATCGTGAATTCGGGCGGCGCGGAACGCGTCGGTAACGCTGCGAACAGAAGTGGAAGGTCCGACGCAGGCGATGTTTGCCCCATTCGCAGCGGCCCAGCTAGCCGGCTCGGGTCGATTGGTGGCGATCCATGTCGGCGGACGGGGATATTGGTGAGGTCTCAACGTCAGCGGAACATCTTTCAACTCAAAGTGGCGGCCCTGATAAGAAAGCGTCCCGCCTTTCATCGCATTGATGAGAATCTCACTGGCCTCCGCATACTGTTCTGGTGCTGCTTCTACAGCAACCCCGAAGTATCCCAATTCAGTGGGAGCAGAGCCGCGCCCTATGCCGAGTTCAAGCCTGCCGCCGCTCAACTGATCAAGCATGCAGATCTCCTCGAAGGCACGCAGCGGATGATAGAGCGCAAGTAGCATTACCATGGGACCAACACGAAGACTGCGGGTTCGCTGGGCGACGCTCGCTAAGAACAAATTCGGTGATGGACCTCTGCCATGCGGCGTACAGTGGTGCTCGGCGAGATGATACGCATAAAAGCCATAGCCATCGCACGCTTCTGCTAGGCTCAGCCGATCTGCATATTGTTGTGCGATGTCATCGCCGTTTTCGTCCAGATGATCGAAGATGCCGAAGGTCAGGCCCGAAGCGGAAATTTTCTTCAATTAATTGTTCTCCAAATTACCTATATTTATTCGCTAATCATCATAGCTCACGACATATCATTACTTGATGCTTAATGTGAATCGACTTCATGCTTGTGAGCACCGCGATCCTTCTTAAAGTTCATACAGACGCGTTCGGCGGCAGCAAGGAATTTGTCCATCTGCTCTGTGGTGCCAATGCTGACGCGAATACAGTTCTTCAAATCTACGTCAGGAAAGCTGGCGATGAGGATCGCCTGCTCTTTCAACGCGGCTTGCCAGCATGAGCCCTCCTGTCCCGCCGGCACACGGGCCAGCAAAAAGTTTGCGTGGGAGGGTGTTACGGAAAAGCCAAGTTGCAACAGCGCCAGGGTCACTCGCTGTCGTTCATGCTTGATGTGCCTGTGGTTCTCTTCGTAGGCGTGGCGATGCGCAAGAATGCTTTTCCCGACCGCCTGCCCGATCACGTTCATGTTGAAGACATTCTGGATGTTGCGCAGCCTGCCAATGATTTCTGGGTGACCGAAACCGAAGCCGACTCGCACGCCAGCGGCAGCATAGCTCTTTGAAAAAGTCCTCAAGATCAAAAGATTCGGATGTCTATTGACGAGGCGCAGGGCATTGTCGGGTGCGAAGTCAACGTAGGCCTCATCCAAGACGACCAAGCGATCTGCTTGCTCCACAAGGCGTTCGATTTCGGCCACCGGCACGAATGTTCCGGTCGGATTGTTCGGATTAGCCAACAGAATGAACTTCGCGTCTTTTGCGGGGCCGGACAGCAGTTTTTCTATCGGCAGGGGATGAGCTTCGCTCGATGCGATTTCGAGAAACTCGGCACCCTGCAACATGGCAAGTTTACGGTTGAACGAAAATCCGGGCGACAGCATTGCCACTCTATCTCCTGGGGCGAGGAAAGCTCTGTAGATGAGTCCGAGCAGCTCCGACGAACCGTTGCCGGCAATCACCTGATCTTTGGAAAATCCGTAAGCATCGGAGGCAGCTGCCCTTAAGCTGAGATTGTCGTCTTCCGGATAAAGATACTGGTGTTCGATCGCAGCAATTGCACTTTGCATTACGCTCTTCGGCAACGGAAACGGGTTCTCGTTCGTATTTAGCTTAACGCAGTTTGCATCCGTCGCTGGTCCGTTGGACGAGAGAGCATCTAATTTGCTGGCCACCGGCGAAAAAAGCGAAAGCACGGTCTTCAGTTTTGCATCGCACATGTTCTTCTCCGTTTTTCAGTCCCGCAGGGCATGTGACATGAGGCAATCGTTGATCGTGACTTGATCGACGTTCGGCTATATCAGCGCTGCCTTCCCACCCTGGTGGGGATCGCCGACCACGGTTTGGATTTGACACCGGGAAGCTGTCGAGAACCTGATGACGACCCAACGTTTGGCCGACGGCCGATTCGGCGCAACAGACGGTGTTTCAACATCGCATCGTCCTCAAAGCCGCATGCAGGGCCTGCACGACAGCCCGTCTCCAGCGCCCGCAGATAGGTGGAAGCCGAAGTCTTGCCGAACCTCAGTTGCTCTGCCACCTTGGCCCACCGGACTGCCCTGTTTATGGGTCAGGCGCAGGATATCTCTGACGCTCGTTCGTCTTGCTTGCTTCCGTCTTGGCATGGGCTCTCTCGGTTTGCTGATGAGAGAGCCAAATACCGGCTCATCTGAGCATGAGACGCAGGCCTGACGATATGGAGCGTCGCTGGTGGCGCGCGTAGCCGAGAGGGTTCGCCTCGCTGGCGGGGCATGCAAGACGGCGCACCTCCTTAGCCATCCTGTCCCATCGTCTCAGATCGTGAGGCGCACCTTATAGTCGGTGAGGAGATCTTGCAGGGTCAGGTTACGCCCTAGCGCTTAAGGTTGTTGGTCGCACCGAGCAAGCGCGGGACCTGTCGACGGACAACAGCGGTGCCACTGCCGGCACTAGGTGTGAGCTTTCGAGAGGTTGTCCATTCGGACCGGACCGAGGAGACTGGAGTTACCACGCTTCAGCATCCATCGGAGGGTCCGAATGAACATCCACAAGAATGCCCGTCTCACACCGCTGCGT
>NZ_RZPF01000236.1:0-8389 GCF_004022735.1 Mesorhizobium sp. M7A.F.Ca.AU.001.01.1.1 | reverse complement strand
TTGATCGTCCGTGCCGCGTTGATCTTGGCGGTGATCGCCGACTGGTCGATGGGCGTCGGCAACGCACCAGCCTTGGCCAAGCGAGTTTTTTGTTCCGAGATCCAGCCTTCATCGACGGTGATGCTCTCCTCGATGGCTGATATCTGCTGCTTTAGTTCGTCGATTTTTGCGTGGGAGCGCCCGACGCCATCTGCGCGCTGATCAATGTCTCGTTGAAGAGACTGCCTGTTTGCCTTGCGCTTTTCGATGTCAGAGTTGTGCGCGCCGGCGCTTTGCAGTTCCTCCACGAGAGCGGACTCATCGATCGGTTCATCCGGTGTGTCTGCTGGCACGATGATGCCGCCGACGCGAGCTCGCAGATCCTTCGCCGACCGGTTGACGTCGGTCCTAGTCTCGAAGTCCTCGCGGTTCTTCTTGTCGATCGCGTTGAAGTCGAAATCGGGAACGAACCTTTTCAGGATCTCGGCTTGTTCCTTTGCATCCATGCGGGTGAAAGCAAGGGGGTCGAACGCAAAGGCGCCCAGCCAGCCGGTCATCATATTCTGGGGGGATGGGAACCTGGCCCCGTCGGCGCTTTCAATGATCAGGGACTCGGCCTGCCTGCCGTTCTTGTCGGTCCAGAATTTGCGGACGATCCGTATCTGCGCCGTGCCGATTCCGTCAACGTGAATTTCAATCGTCGCCTCTTCCGCGCCATCTCGGATAGGCTTCCAAGCGATCTCTTTCTTTCCGCCCATGGTCGCGAGCGCACTCAGCGTGCTTGTCTTGCCGGCGCCGTTTGCCCCGGTTATCTCATTCAGCCCACCCTTTGGGTTGAACTCGACGTTCTCGACGCGCATGTAGTTGTTGATGCGCAGGTAGGAGATGGGCATGTCAGTATCCGGTCCGAATGTTTGAGTGCGTCATCACGATGCCGGCGCCAGCGTCGCAACGCTTCGGCTCGACTACAGCAAGGTGGGGTTGGGTCAGATCGCAGTAGCGGCGGCGCGCTGCGAGAATGAACGCGCGGTCCGTGTCGAACTTCTCGATCTCTTCGAGGGCGGCTAGAACGCGGCGCTTGGCTTCGGCGCCGATCATACCGGCCAGCCCATGAGCTTACCGTAGGCGTGCACACCGAGGCAGAGAGCAAGCACAGCTGGACATAACTTCGCAGCGATGAGCGCGAACGTATCGTTTGCCTTGACCGTGCCGGAAAGAACCGCCAGATTGATCGCAGCGGCGCCTTCAACAATGATGTCGATCATGCTGCCTTCTCCACATATTCAAGGCTGCCGGGATGGCAGGGTATGGCCTCGTCGGCGCCGTCGAAGAGCACATAGACATGCGTTGCGTCGCTGCCCGGCTGGACAACCACGAAGCCCTGCTTTTGAGTCTCGTCATGCACGACTCGGCGGCCGATCTGCTTCGGGTATGGCTGGTTCAATCCGCGCACGCCGATTTCCTCCTCATGCGATTTTGATAGGTCATCAGCACTTTGCGGGCGGCGGCGTCCTTCAGTCGTGACGCCAGTCCCATGGCGATGCGGATATGGAAGAGGGCGGCATAGCGATTGCCACCATGGTGAAAGCTGACCGCCTCGGCGGCGTGCGCCATCATGTCTTCGCGAGCGAGGCAGCGGATCATGCCGCCACCCCGCTACTTGCCTTCAGTCTGTCGATCAGTTCCGCTTCCGTCAGGGTCGAGAATCCGTCCGCGCCACCGTTGGCCTGGATCTCGTCGTTCACCCGATCGCAGAAGGCGGTGCAGGTGCAAAGCTCGCCGCAGATCTCGTATTGCGCGACGCTCTTGCGGCGCTCGATCTCGTCGACATATTTCTTGGTGGAGATGATGTTGGCTTCGGCCCAGGCTCGCAACTGGACGATCGGATATTGGGCGAGGGGATTGTGGCTCATGATTGCCGCCTCAATCTTGCATGGCAAGGAAGGCAGGCGCTCCATGTTTTCCAGCGCTCGGCCTCCGCTTCTGTTTCGAAGTCGCGATACAGTTGCGGCGACGGCGGGACGCAGAGGGAATACAATGTGACCCGCCACATCATGGCTTCTGCCTTTCGGCGAGCATGGCGTCGGCCTGCATGTACGAATTGAAGGCGAACATTTTCATTCGGTCGACGTTGCTCATCCGAACAAACCGAATGTCGTCTGTCAGGCTCCATGAGGCCAACAGTCCGGCCAGCGCTTGACCAGCGAACCAGTCGCGCAGAGCAGCGACGAATTCTTCTTCGGTGGTAAATTGTTCACGCGTCGGCATGCTTTTCCGCCTCCGCGATCGCCGTATTCAACCGATCGATCTCGACCTGGCATTCGCCCTGGCATGCACGCAGGCGCTGGTAATTGTCGTGAAAGCTGCAGTGCTCGTAGGCCTTCTTCGCCTCGGCAAGTTCGTCATTGAGGGCGGCGAGCGTCTTGTTCACGGCCGAGCTTCCTCGGTGACGATCTGCCGGCTCGCATGCCGCTGGTGGTATTGCTTCTGGCGTTCGGCCTCACGAGCTCGTGCATAGGCCTCGGAAGCGGCCGACACATTGCCGGCCGGCTTTCCGTCCAGATCGACGCGGACGGCGCCGGTGACCATGGCCTTGGTGTATTTCGGGCCGGAGCAGTAATCGCTGATCGCCCGCTTGACGACCTTCCGCGGAATATCCTTGACCAGCGCCAGGACTTCCTTGGCGATTCCGATTTTGAGAGGTTTCTTCTCCGGCTCGCCCTTGCGCATGAAAGCTGCAGGGAACCGCTTCGCCAGTTGCTCACGGGCGGGAAGGATGTGCTCGCGATAGGAATAGAAGGGCTTCGACATGATGGTCCCCTTTGTGCGAGGCGCCGACGGCGCTAGTTTGAGTGATGAGGTGGTGTGCCGTCGCCCCGTTGGGGTTCGTTCGGCCGTTCATTCCAAAGCGCCCAGGCTTCGGTAGTGCCATCAGCAAGAGGACCGTCAGCGCCGCAGTTGTGGCAGTTGACGTGGAACTGTCTGGTTTTTCCGGTTCCGAAGTTTCGCACGGCGAGGTCCAAGGAACGGCAGAAGGGGCATGACATGTTGATTGAGGTGATCACGCTGTCCTCCTTTGTGGGAGGGGCTGGCATTCGCGCCAGCCCGTTGACGATGTGCCGAATTCGGGTGGTCAGATCTTCGTCACGAGGGCACCTCCGGAGTGAGAGTCGATTCCGATTTAATGGGCTTTCAATGCCCTCTAATATGCATATCACATAAATTCAGTCAACAGGAAAAATGGTAAATCCATATTTTCTGGTTGACGATATGCAGAACGCTCGGCATGTTGAGCGTGCAAGAATTTATAAAAATCGAAAATGTTGGCTGTTCCGCTCAGGCGAGAAGGCCAAAAAGAAAGGCCCCGATGGGAGATCCCAAGGGGGCCAAAGACTGGATGAATTCGGTTCGTGGCCAAAATCCAGTGATTCGGTGTAGCCGAACTCACTTGGTATTACAATCATGAAACGAGGGCATCATCGCAGCGACCAGGTGCAATCCCTGGCCGGATAAGCTGCGGGCGCGGGGTTAGATCATCCTGCGGCGCCACCGGGATTTGCAGGGCTTGATTTGCCGCAAGGTAAATCTGGGGGCTCTAGTCGGCTCGTCCTGAGTTGCAGAGTTTTCCAAGACCCCCGAGCTCCGTAGCTAAGGCTATGGGGTTAGGGGGTCTTTGGAGGATAGCCGGCTGAACCTGTTTGCAGAACGAAAACATAAGGGTAGTAAGAAAGATTGCCTCAAGGAAATGAAAGAAGGCGCGAGCACCTTCGTCTCCGAGGTCTGGTGGCGAATATCTTTTCAGTGAGCGGCTGACTTATCCACAGATTTCAGCTTGATCACGAAGCTTTCCACCTCATCTGGCGACATCCGCACGCAGAAAGGAGAGTGCTCGGCGAATTGGTATATTACCACGCGGTCGCGGGTTTCCTTGTCCAGTATGACTTCCGTGGTCGAAGGTCTGAGTGCCGTCGCGCATAGCTCAAGCATCTTTTCCACGCCCTTATCCACCCTCATCCTTTGCCGGTAAATCATAAGCTGCGCGGCGTAGCGCACCTCATGGTATAGCATCCCCATTAGCGAAAAAGGCACCGACACCGTAATATTTTCTTTACCTTCATATTTTGCTTTAAAATCGGCCACATCCCCCTCCATGGAAACAAATGCCTCACATGACTGGAATTGTTGGGTTTCTGATACTTCAGTCATCCCAGAATCCGACCACAGGCCAGCACCGAGCGCCACACCCATTTTAAGCTTACCCCCTTTGTTTCCCCTCGATTTATTTACGTGATCACTTTCGGCTTCTTTGGACTGCCCTGTCAACAATGCCATCGAGATAATCAAAGACTTCGATCAGGTCGTCCGGCTCGAGAAGTTTCAGTTTTTCTTTTGTGTGATCAGGTATCGAAAGGTCAGGACCACCCCCGGGTCCGCGGCCGACGTTACTCCAAAGCCATGACTCATCCACCTTGAAGGCCCTAGCGTAGTCAGTCAGCCAGTTCTGATAGCCGGTTCGCCCGGTCTCGTGTTGATTGTAGGTCGGCACCTTCCAGCCGAAAAATTCGGCGGCGGCCTTTGCGGTCTTGAAGCCGCGGGCGATCCTCGCCTGCTGCAGGCGTTGAGATCTGTCGGGTCGGTCATCAAACTTTTTCATAAAATACATCTTACTTGCTAACGATATGCGTTTCGCCTCTTGACTGTGAATATGTGATATGCATATTACGGATTATGAGCGAAACGAATTCACCTCTCGACATGAAGGCGCTGCGAAAGCGCCTTAAGTGGAACCAGGGCCGACTGGCCCGTTTCTTGGGTGTTCATCAGTCGACGGTTTCCAACATGGAGCGCGTCGGCAATCCGCCGAAAGGCGCTGTGCTCATTTCTCTCCAGGTTCTTTCAGATGCGGCTGACGCCGGCACGGCCGATGCGCTGTGCCCTGAGCTTGCGGTCGCAGAATGACCAACGCCTTCGCCATGAACGGCATTTGCCGCCCCGCTGGCGCGGTGACGGCTACCTCTGGTCTTCTGCGTTCGGATTCATTCTCTGCGGTGAGCGAGAATCGCGGATCCGACAATTCCGGCGCGGCATGCGTTGGCTCGCGCGCTTTCTACTCGGTTGGCCGGCTGGCGATCGCTGTTGCGATTTCCTTCGGCCTTCATCAACCAGTTGGGGCGGCGATCCGCCCATGAATTTGTCTGCTCTCCATCTCGGACAAGTATCAGCCTGCAAGCAATTCCTTGTTCTGGTCTCGAGAGCATTTTCGTTCTTCCTTTTTCCCAGCGGCCCGGGGTTATGGGGTGGGCCGTTCTTCGATGGTGTTCAACGTATCGGAGGAAATGAACATGCGCGTGCCCTTTTCGGGCAAGGCTTCCGCAATGTCTGATGTGGCAACTGCGAGCAGCCTCGTCCAAAACACCTGGCAGGTTCGCCAGGGCAGAAACGCAAAGAGCTGCATTGGAGCCGCTTTCGAAGCTGTCAAGCGAATCGAACGCAGGCTGCCGATCGACGTTCTGCGCGATCGACCGCGGCAGTGGACTGAGCGGCGCGTCCAGACGATCTGGAAGAAACAGGCGCGACGGATCGACAATTACGAAATGCTGGATCTCGAACAGGCAGCCTTAGAAGCTGCTCGGGGGGAATTTGATGCCTCAATCAAAAGGGCTGCTCGACTGGCGGCGTTTATTTCCGCTCATGCGGAGACTGAAGGTGGCGAACTGGTTTCAAAACTGCGGGAACTCGTTGGCTGAATGGATCGCACCGGAACTGCCAACAGAGCAGGGGTCCGACATCCATAGGAAGATACAGGAATTCAGCCGGCGGCAGATGTCGCGGCGGCAGTGAAAGGGCATAAGTGATGTTTACTGCGACCAGAACGCCACCGCGCGCTAGATTTGGCAAAAAGACCGAGTTGGACCTTCTCTATATGACTGCCGCAGAACTCAGGCGCGCGGCTAGGGCTGGCAGGGAGCGGTCATTCCAGCCAGTGCAGCCAACCAATTCACCAGGCGCCACTCTCCTGCGCGGTGAACGCCGTCGCGCTATCCGCGAGGAGCGCAGCAAGACGATCTTCGAAGGTGGCGCTCTCGCCGCCATCCTGCGGCATGCCGAGCGCGTAGGTAAACGGCCGCGCCGGAAGGCTGTAAGCTCGCGCAAGATGGTGCCTGTCGCCGTCGATGATGAAGAGACGATGACGCGCGGCGAGCGCAAACGCGCCCTTCGCCAGGCGACCAACGAAAAGATCAACGCCCAACAGAAGGCTGAAGCCGATCGCCGTCGCAAGATGGCTGAGCGCTTCGCCTGAAGGAATTCTGGCCCACCACGCCAGGATAAGTAGAACGACCAAACCTCAACCAAAATATGGAGACGACATTGTTCGGAAGTTTGTTCAAGGGCAAAGCCAAGGAAGCCATGAACCAGTTCTCTGGGAACAAGGATTTTCTTGAAGGCATGTGCGCCGCGTGCGCGCTCACCGCGGCGGCCGAAGGCGGTATCGACGACAAGGAATACGAGAAGACGCTGACCGTCATTCGCTCGAACTCAGCCATCGCCGCCGGCTTCGATTCCACCCAGATCGAATCGGTCTTCGGCAAGATGCAAGGCAAAACGACAACGCGATCTGGCAAGGCCGAACTGAAGAACGAAATCCGCGAGGTCATCGCCCGCGACAAGACAGGCTCGCTCGGCCAGGCAATCGTTCTTGCCAGCCTTGATGTCGCCGATGAAGGCGGCATCTCGCCGGCCGAAGTCGCTGTCATGAAGGACATAGCGTCGATCTGCAACGTCAACTACGACAAACTCGCCGCCTGATCGATATGCTCGCCTGGCTCAAGGAGAAGGCGCTCGGCGCCGTTCTCGTCATCCAACTGGTCCTGATCGTGCTGCAATTCGTAATTTTCAGCACGCTCATGGATCTGTTCTCGAGCCTCTTCGTCGCCAGCCTCATCTTCACGTTGTGGAAGATGGAGACGATCGAGGGTTGGCTTAAGGGGTCGAAGTCCTGATCGTCGCCTAACGGCGACAATCCAACTTAACTGGCCAGCCGGGGGCCGTGCCCGGCACCAATTCCTCTAGGAGACTTGCCGTGAAAGCATGCCTGTTCCTCGCAGCGTTTTTGACAATGTCTCCAGCGCTTGCCGCTGATCAGCCATCCTGTGCGCCTTGGGCGGACATGAAGAAGGCACTCGCCGAGAAGTTCCACGAGGTTCAAATCGGTGGCGGCCTCATCAATGAGAAACTTCTCATGGCGGTCTTCGCTTCGGCCGGCGGCGCTACATGGACGACGGTGGGAGTCAACGCCGACGGGTCTTCGTGCGTCCTGGCGGTCGGAACTGACTGGTTCCTGACCAAGCCGGCGGCACCCGTTCCGGGCGGAAGAGAATCATGAGAGTCGGGAGGCGCACGGCCATTGTCTCCCTCAAGGGATCGATAGCGCTGGCCGCCTTCTTTGGCGCCTGCTTCACCATCCTGCTGATCACATTCGGCTCGAGCGCGCGGACGTCGGCGCCGATCGAGATGCACACTGCGGCGGACTGAACATCAACAACTCGGGACTGAAAAGGGGAAGTGCATGCTGAATAATCTCTTGTGGTACAGGATTGTCGTTTTTAACGCATGCATCGTCGCCGGACTGAGCTGGGCTTTCATGCAGGGTCATGTTCAGGTTCTCTTCGCCAATGAGACGACAGGCATCGGCTACGGCATGGTTGTTGTCTTCCTGGTGGCCATGGTTGGCTTTGTCCAGCGCGTCAGGAAGACGTCGGCAGCCCTAAACGAGGTCAAGCTCGGCAACTGGGTTGATGTCCGGAAGTTCAAGATCAAGAACACCTTTGTTGCGGCCGTATCGGTCTGGCTGGTCACGCTAGGACTGATAGGCAACATCACCGGGTTTGCCCAGGCGGTCGAGGGGCTCAACCTTTCCGGCGGGAGCGATGCGGCCATGCATGCGATCTCGCAGATGATCGACGGCATGAAGGTCGCGTTCTACACAACGCTGATCGGCACAGGTCTCGGCCTCTGGCTGGCCGTCAATGGGCACATTCTGCGAACCGCGACCGCGCTTCTGCACATTGACGCCGACGCACTCAAGGGTCGGATGTACATCAAATGAACGAGCCCGAGATCGACTACGACAGCGAGATCAACAGCGTCGCCTATCGTGACGTCCTGCTGAACACCATTCTCGGCCTGGTCATGATCATTGGCATCGTGGCTCTCCTGATCCAGGTGAAGAAAGCCGTGGAGCAGGCGGCCGCCGAGCCGCCAGGAAATATGATCGTCCACGCGGTCTGGCCGCAGGGTGACACCGATGTCGATCTTTGGGTCGACGGGCCGGGGGAGTTGGTTCCCGTGGGCTACAGCAACAAAGGTGGGCTTCTCTGGAATCTCCTGCGTGATGATCTCGGCGCGCAGC
>NZ_RZPF01000235.1:0-8416 GCF_004022735.1 Mesorhizobium sp. M7A.F.Ca.AU.001.01.1.1 | reverse complement strand
ATCTGGATCAGCGCCAGCAGCACGATGAAGCCGGCCAGCCTCTGCGTCGACCTATCGGCGGCAGGCTCGGAATGCGGCGCCATCGGCTGGTGGATGGTGGCCTCTGGCCTGGTCGACCGGGTCTCCGTCAGCCAGTACCGCCTGGCGACCCACCTGACCCTTGCCGCACTGATCTTCACCGCCACCATGGTGGTCGCGCGCGGGTTGGCGCCGCATTCCGAGCCTGCCGCCGATAGGTCGACGCAGAGGCTGGCCGGCTTCATCGTGCTGCTGGCGCTGATCCAGATCTATCTCGGCGGCCTGGTCGCCGGGCTCGATGCGGGTCTGAGCTACAACACCTGGCCGCTGATGGACGGCAAGATCATTCCCGGCGATCTGCTGATCCTCGAGCCGGCATGGCGCAACTTCTTCGAGAGCCCGAAGACGGTGCAGTTCGTCCATCGGCTTGGCGCTTACACGGTATTCGTCGTGGCCTTGTGGCACATGATCGCCACGCGCCGGCGGCTGCCAGGCTCGACGCATGCGCGCCGCGCGACGCTGCTGTTTCTACTGGTGCTGGTGCAGGCCTCGATCGGCGTCGGCACGCTGCTCATGCATGTGCCGTTGCATATGGCGCTGACCCATCAGGGATTTGCGCTGATCGTGCTGGGCTTTGCAGCAGCCCATTGGCGCGGCACCAAGGGCGCCTATCCCTTGCCGACGGGAATAGCGCTCAGGGGCTGATCCCGAGCCGATCTACTGGGTCGGATCAGAAGCTTGCCCGCACCGCCCGGATCGCCTTGACGATCGACAATTCGCGATTCTCCTCGACCGCATTGTCGTCCTCGTGATGCCAGGACGCCGACAGGCATCCATAGGCAATGGCATGATCGAGGATAGCGGTCGGTGTCTGGCTCAGTGTTCTGGCAAAGATCTCGGCCATATCAGCGATCCGCTTCGGATCGAGGCAGAGATCGTCCCGGTCGAGCGGGTTGTAGAACATGTTCGCCGCGTCGAAGCCGGGATCGCCGAGCACGCCCTTCGGATCGATCGCCAGCCAGCCGCGCGGCCCGTGCAGGATGTTTTCGTGATGCAGATCGCCATGCAGGGGCCTGATGTCGTGCGGATCGGCCAGCAGCCGCTCGGCGATGACGGCTGCCTCGACATAGAGGCTGTCAAGGCCGGCGTCGCGATCGGTATTCGCCTTGTCGAACAGGCTGGCGAAGCGTTCCCGGAGCGGCTGAAGCTCGGGCGGGTAGGGGGCTTTCCCCCGTGAAAACAGTTTTGCCATCAGCTCCGCCGCGATTGCGGTCGCGGCAAAGTCGCCCTGTTCGTCGAGAACCTGCTGCAGCAGGGTTTCACCGGCATATTCGAGCAGCATGCTGTGGCCGTCGCGGCCGAGCAGACGCACCGCGCCTTCGCCGCGCCGCCAGGCGAGATAGTGCTCTCCGCGCAACTCGTCGGCGACGTCATCGAAAGGCTTCAGCGCCTTGACGATCGCCGGCGATCCGTCTTCGCGCAAAACCTTCCAGATGCGGCTCGAAAAGGTCTCGGCAACGAGTTCGGGCGCGCTGACTTTCCAGCGCGCCGGAAAGGCTGGCGTGTCCATCAGAGGCCGAGCATCAGATCCATGTTCTGGACGGCGGCACCCGAGGCGCCCTTGCCGAGATTGTCGTAGACCGCCAGCAGCAGGGCCTGCGCCCGTTTGTCGTTGGCGAAGACATAGACCTTCATCCGGTTGGTGCCGTTGTAGATCTCCGGATCGATCTCCGGCATGCGCTCCGAATGCGCATAGGGCGCCACCTCGACCACACCGCCCTTGATGGCGGCGAAATGGTCGGCAATCGCCGCATGCAGCTCCGCACCGGTCGGCACATGGTCGAGGCCGCCGAGTTGCAATGGCACCACGGTGATCATGCCTTGCGCGAAATTGCCGACCGCCGGCTGCATGATCGGATCATGCGACAGCCTTGCATAGGCCCTCAATTCCGGCACGTGCTTGTGCTGCAGGGTGAGGCCGTAAGGCAGGAATTCCGAGGCGTCCTCGCCCTTGGCGACGTAGTCCTCGATCATCGGCCGTCCGCCGCCGGAATAGCCCGAAATGCCGTTGACGGTGATCGGAAAATCGGCCGGCAGCAGGCCTGCTGTGACCAGCGGCCGCAGCGTCGCGATCGGTCCCTGCGGCCAGCAGCCTGGGTTGGCGACGCGCTTTGCCGAGGCAATCGCCTTTGCCTGGTCCTTGTCCATCTCGGCGAAACCATACGCCCAGCCCTCCGCCACGCGATGCGCGGTCGACGCATCGATGACCCTGGTGGTGTCGTTGGCGATCAGCGAGACGCTTTCCTTCGCCGCGTCGTCGGGCAGGCACAGGATAGCGACATCGGCGGCATTGAGGAACTCGGCACGTGCCGCCGTTTCCTTGCGACGCTCGGTGGGGATGGAAATGATCTCCAGATCACCGCGCTCGGCAAGCAGCGCCCTGATCTGCAGGCCGGTGGTGCCGTGTTCGCCGTCGATGAAGATTTTCGGTTTCATGGGTTGTTCAAATTCCCTGAGTTTTCAAGACTATATGCCCTGACCCTGAATCACTGCGGCACCATTGTGATTGCCGTTGTTCAGCTCTTCAAGCCGGGCTTTCCGTTCAGCAAGCAGACCGAGATATTGCATGGCCACCATCGAGCCGGCGATTGCCGTTATATCGGCGTGATCATAGGCCGGCGCAACCTCTACGACATCGGCGCCGACAATATCGATCTGGTTGAGCTGGCGCAGAGTCGACAGGATCTTGGCCGAGGACGGGCCGCCGGCAACCGGCGTGCCTGTGCCGGGCGCATAGGCCGGATCGAGGCAGTCGATGTCGAAGGTGAGATAGGTCTTCTTGCCGCCGGTGCGGTCGACAATGGCGTAGGCAATGTCGGACGCCCGCATCTCCTCGATTTCATGGCCATGGAGGATCTTGATGCCGAACGTGTCGGGCGCATGGGTGCGGATGCCGATCTGGATCGACCGGTCGGGATCGATGATGCCTTCCTTGACGGCGCGACCGACGAAGGAGCCGTGGTCGATGCGCTTGCCGTCGTCCGGCCAGGTGTCCTGGTGGGCGTCGAACTGCACCAAAGCGAGCGGACCATGGATGGCGGCATGCGCCTTGAGCAGTGGCCAGGTGACGAAATGATCGCCGCCGAGCGTCAACAGGAAGGCGCCTGATTTGAGGATCTTCGCCGCTTCGCGCTCGATCGTGCCGGGCGTCTTCTGATGGTTGCCCGAATCGAGCAGGCAATCGCCATAGTCGACGACCGCCAGATGCTCGAACAGATCGCGTGAAAAGGGATATTGCGGGTCGTTGTCGAGGATCGCCGAGGCACGGCGGATCGCCTGCGGCCCGAAGCGGGCGCCAGGCCGGTTGGTGACGGCGGCATCGAAGGGAATACCCCACACCACCGCATCCGCGCCCTTCACGTCCTTGGTGTATTTGCGCCGCATGAACGACAGCGCGCCGGAATAGGTCGGCTCGAACGCGGCGCCCGTTTTGGAACGGGCGGTGAAGGCGTTGTCGATGGTGTGGTTCGCCATTACGGATCCTCGTTTTTCATCGGGTTGCAACAACTACAGAACCGGCACGGAAGATGCCAGTCATAGCTTGGCGAGACGGAATGGCGCTGCCCGAGTGCCACGGCAAGACAGGATTGTATCATCATGACGCAGACCGCGTTTCTCAACCCCACCCGTGCCGCGGCGTCGACCCACACCGGCACGGTCGCCGGCGAACGCTTCCTGGTCCTCGATTCGTGGCGCGGCATCTGCGCGCTTCTGGTGGCGCTGTTTCACTTTCCTACCGGTTCGACGATTTCGCAAAGCGCCTTCATCGGTTCGTCCTACCTGTTCGTCGATTTCTTCTTCGTCCTTTCCGGCTTCGTCATCGCCAGCAGCTACGGCGATCGGCTCAACCAACCGGGACAGGTCGCGCGTTTCGCCCTGGTCCGTTTCGGCCGCATCTACCCGCTGCATCTGCTCATGCTTGCCGCCTTCGCCGGTTTCGAGCTGCTGCGGCTGATGCTGCCGCAATTGCACGGCACGGGGGCTGCCCCCTTCACCGGCGGCTTCGACCTCAACAGCCTGCTTGCCAATCTCCTTCTGCTGCAGGGTGTCGGCTTCGAGGATCAATTGACCTGGAATGCGCCGAGCTGGAGCATTTCGGCCGAGTTCTTCGCCTATCTCCTGTTTGCCGGCGTGGTCTTCGTCGCCGGCGTGCGCGCCTGGATATGGTTCGTCGCGGCCGCCGTCACCGCGCCGCTGTTCCTGCTCGGCTTCTCGACCCATCATATGGATGTGTCCTTCGATTTCGGCTTCATCCGTTGCCTGTACGGCTTCTCGCTCGGCGCCTTGCTGGCCTGGTTTCAGCATGATTCCATTGCAGGGGCGCGACAGGCTCTCGCCAGGGGCGGCCCGCGGATGGACTGGACCCTTGCCGAAATCGTCATGGTGGCCGTCATCGTGCTTTTCGTTTCGCTGGCGGGCGACAATGACTTCGGCATCGCGGCACCCCTGGTGTTCGCGCTGGCGCTGTTTCTGTTCGCCCATGAGGGTGGCTGGATCAGCGCCTTGCTCAGAGCCCCGTTCATGCTGACGCTCGGCGCGCTGTCCTATTCGATCTACATGGTCCACATCTTCGTCCAGGCGCGCCTGATCAACGTCGCGGGGCTCGTCGAGCGCAAGCTCGGCCTTGGCCTGATCGGCGACTTCATGCTGCGCGGCCAGCCTGCCACCGGCTTCGGTGCCGGCTGGACGGGGGCGGTGGCGATCGTCGTCATGCTCGCCGCTACCATTGCCGCCTCCTGGATCACCTGGCGTTTTGTCGAGATGCCGGCCATGGCGTGGTTCCGCAGGCTCTCGAAACGCATCTGACGCACCTGCTGCGAGTATTCCGCTAGCCGGCTTCGTTCACCCAGATGTCACGGGCGTCGCCTATCCGGGTGTCGATCCGGCAAGGAGCGATTCTCGATGCGGACCATCTGGCTGAGTTTTCTGCTTTACACGGCCGTGGCAGCCGCCTCTGGCCAGGCCTTGGCCGGCGAGACCCGCGCCAGACAGATCCTCGACCGCTTCGAGCATGCCAACCAATGGCGCGATCACGTCATGGTGGCTGCGCATCGCGCCGGCAGCATGCAGGCCGGCAAGACGCTCTACGCGGAAAATTCGATTGCCGCCGTGGAGGGCTCGATCGCCATGGGCGCCGAAATCGTCGAGGTCGACATCAGGCGCTCGAAGGACGGCGAGTTCGTCGTCATGCATGACAGCTGGCTCGACCGCACCACGACCTGCAAGGGCGAGGTGGTCATGTACACGCTGGCCGAACTGAAGACATGCCGGCTGGTGGTCGAGGGCACCGGTGCGGCGACAAGTGAAACAGTCTCGACGCTGCACGAGATGCTGATGGCGACCAGAAACCGCATCCTCATCAACCTCGACAACAAGCTCGACGTCGGCGCCCTCCCGGGCATGATTGCGGTCGCTCGCGGTCTCGGCATGGCCGAACAGGTCATCGTCAAGGAGAACCTGTGGAATTCACAACGGATTTCCACGGTCAAGGCCGCCATGGAGACCATTGGCGGCGGCTTCCAGTTCATGCCGATCATCGCCGATGACGCGGTGCATGACGCCGGTTTCGCCGGGACGGTCGACCGCGCCTTCTCGCCGCGCGCGATCGAGTTGATCAACTGGCGGGCAGGCGCCGAGACGCTGACCGAGACGGGCGGGCCGCTGTTCAGCACGCGCATGCGCGCGGCCGCAGTCAGGGGCAACTGGCACATCTGGGCCGACACCTACGCCATCGCCAACAAACCGGGCGGCTTCCTCGCCGGCGGCCGCGGCGACGAACTGGCGGTGCAGGCCAGCCTGCCGCGCGAAAGCTGGGGTTTCTGGGCCGATCGCGGCGCCAC
Organism: Mesorhizobium sp. M7A.F.Ca.AU.001.01.1.1; assembly: GCF_004022735.1. Lineage (NCBI taxonomy): Bacteria > Pseudomonadati > Pseudomonadota > Alphaproteobacteria > Hyphomicrobiales > Phyllobacteriaceae > Mesorhizobium > Mesorhizobium sp. M7A.F.Ca.AU.001.01.1.1. Next base: position 2,498 of record NZ_RZPF01000235.1, on the reverse strand, counting down.
CATCATCCAGACCGACGAGCCGAAGGCGGCAATCGACTGGCTGGCCGCGAATGGTTTTCGCGTGCCTTATGCCGACGAGGCGCGGCCGGTTGAGCCGGCGAATACGGCGAGCATCAATTAAGCGGCGGCTGACGCTGCCAATCTCCCTCACGAGGGGGGAGATTGGTTAGCTTCAAGCCGCTAGCGCCACGCCGTCCAGTTCGCTAAGCGCATCCTGTGGCAATTCCAGTTCAGCCGCAGCGAGGTTCTCCCCGAGATGCCCGACCGACGATGTGCCGGGGATCAGCAGGATGTTGGGCGCGCGGCGCAGCAGCCAGGCGAGCGCGACCTGCATTGGCGTGGCGCCGAGGCGCGCCGCGATTTCCGACAGGGTGGAGGATTGCAGCGGGTTGAAGCCGCCGAGCGGGAAGAACGGCACATAGGCGATGCCATCGCGGGCAAGATCGTCGATCAGGGCATCGTCGCCGCGATGCGCCAGATTGTACTGGTTCTGCACGCAGACGATCTCGGCGATCCCCCGTCCTTGCGCGATCTGCGCCGGCGTCACGTTGCTCAGCCCGATGTGCCTGACCAGACCCTGTTGTTGGAGCTCGGCCAGCACGGTAAGCGGCGCTTCGATCGATCCTTCGGCGGGGCCATGGGTATCGAACATGATGCGTAGGTTGACGACGTCGAGCACCTCGAGCCCGAGATTGCTGAGATTGTCGTGTACCGCCTGGGTGAGCGCTTCCGCGGAAAAGGCCGGCAGCCACGATCCATCCGCGCCGCGCCGGGCACCGATCTTGGTGACGATGACGAGATCTTGGGGGTAGGGCGCCAGCGCCTCGCGGATCAGCCGGTTGGTGACGTGCGGACCGTAGAAGTCGCTGGTATCGATATGGTCGACGCCTTGCGCAATCGCCTCGCGCAGCACGGCCAATGCCGCGTCATGATCCTTGGGCGGCCCGAACACGCCGGGTCCCGCGAGTTGCATGGCACCGTAGCCGAGCCGCTTCACGGTGCGGCTGCCAAGCTTGAAGGTGGCGGGGGCGAAGGTGCCGGATTGTTGGATGTTGGACATGATTGATCTCCTTGAGGAGGCAGAGATAGGCGCTGCCCAACCTCGTGATAATCCGGTACAATCCACACAGGCCGTGCGGAATGGCGAACAATGATGGACCTCAGCGATCTGAATGCTTTCGTGGCGGTGGCGCGCGCCGGCGGCTTTCGCGACGGCGCGCGTGCGAGCGGCGGCAGCGCCTCCGGCCTGAGTGAGGCGGTGCGTCGCCTGGAAGTGCAGCTCGGTGTCAGGCTGTTCAACCGCACGACGCGCAGCGTTGTCCCGACCGAGGCGGGCCTCAGCCTTCTGGAGCGGCTCGGCCCGGCGCTGTCGGAGGTGGAGGCGGCGCTGGACGTGGTGAACGGCTTTCGCGACAGGCCGGCTGGCTCGTTGCGTCTCAACGTGCCGGTCAGTGCTGCGCGGCTGATATTGCCCGATATCGTGCCGGGTTTCCTCGCCGCCTATCCCGGTATCCGGCTGGAGGTGATCGCCGACGAGAACTTCGTCGACGTGCTGGCGGCCGGCTGCGATGCCGGCATCCGCTATGACGAGCGGCTGGAGCAGGACATGATCGCGGTGCCGATCGGACCGCGCGTGCAGCGTTTCGCCACGGCCGCCAGCCCTGCCTATCTTGATCGCCATGGCCGCCCGCAACACCCGAGCGACCTGCTTGGCCACTCCTGCGTGCGTGGGCGCTTTGCCAGCGGTGCGATGCTGCCCTGGGAATTCGAGCGAGACGGCGAGGTGGTGCGGGTCGATCCGACAGGCCCCTTGATCGTGCGGATCGGCGGGGCGACGGATCTTGCCGTCGACGCGGCTATTGCCGGCACCGGCATCATCGGCCTCTTCGAGGGCTGGCTGCGCCCTTACTTCGACAGCGGCGCTCTTGAGCCCGTGCTCGAACCGTGGTGGCAGAGTTTTCCCGGACCGTTTCTCTATTATCCCGGCCGGCGCCTGGTTCCGGCCCCGCTGCGGGCGTTCATCGACTATATCAAGGGCGGCAAGGCCTGACCTGTTTCCGGCGCCGTCACCCCACCCGGCGCTCCGCGCCGACCTTCCCATTGAGGGGAGGTAGGGCGCCGCGCTCTTCTAGCTCCCCTTGATGGGAAGGTCGCGCCGTAGGCGTGGGTGGGGTGACTGCCGAGCCGCAAACAAAAAGGCCGCCCGGAGGCGGCCTTTTCGATTGTCTGAAGCTGCGAAGTGCTTAGCGCTTGGAAAACTGGAAGCTACGACGGGCCTTGGCCTTGCCGTACTTCTTGCGCTCGACGACGCGGCTGTCGCGGGTCAGGAAGCCGCCCTTCTTGAGCACGGCGCGCAGCGTCGGCTCGTAGTAGGTCAGCGCCTTGGAGATGCCGTGACGCACGGCGCCAGCCTGGCCGGAGAGACCGCCGCCGACGACTGTCGCGACGATGTCGTACTGGCCGGCGCGGTTGGAGGCGATGATCGGCTGGTTGAGGAT